>PBYL01000096.1 GCA_002729595.1 Thalassovita sp.
TAATAAGCAATTAGATTATCTAATTACAGACTTAAGAGGAGTCTTAATAAAAAGAAATACTTGGACACCCTCAAAAGATGGCAACCAAGTAAGTATTGAATTCTCTAAATATCCGACAGGCATTTATATCATTCAACTGATCTATAAAGAGCAGACAAAAACCTTTAAAGTCTTAAAAAAATAACTAGTTCAAGTCGACAAAAGGAAAATCGGAAGATCGTTGTAACCAGTTTAACTCATCCCACTCATACTCATTATCGATCAAGTGCATTACATAAGCATGCCTTGAGTTTTGAGAGCGATTTTCATAACTCATATGAACACACTTACCATGCAAAATAATCATATCTCCTTTTTTTACTTCAAGCGGCACCATTGCTTCCATATTCCAATCTTCTTTCACATCATTTAGAAGGGCAAAGGTAGTTTTATTTGCTTGAGAGTAGGCATCACTTGCATCTCGAATAAATCTTTTGGTTAAAATATAATCGTCGTGAGAACCTGGAATTGCTTGTAAGCAACCATTATTAATAGTGGCGTCTTCCATTGCTATCCAAATTCCTGTGCAACTTACAGGGTTGGTAAACAAAAAAGTGGCATCCATATGAGGATTTACTACTCCCCCTATGCTTGGCTGCTTAAAAATATACTGACTTTGCGCAATTATAGGCTTAATAAAACCCAAATCACTGGTTAGTGCTTTTAGTTTTTCTGTATAAGAAACAGATTTAAATACAGGATGCAAGTCGTGCATTGCATGCCCTATTTTATTAATCGCTTTACTCTTCTCAACAGTAAGCTCTTGATTTTCATTAAAAGCATCCTCCTCAAAAAAACAGCTGATTTTCTCTCCGCTTTCTAAAAAATAGGCATCACTTTTCTCAACTTGAGTTTTAGTAGAAAACACTGATATTTGACTCATGTCAAAATCATCCACTATTTTCTCAGCAGATTTCCTTAGTAAGTCTACACTATCAGCATCAATAAAATTCTCTATTACAAGAAATCCGTTTTTTTGATACTCTTCTATTTGAGAAGATTTAAGAAATTTCAAATCAGTCATATTTAGTCGGGGTTATCTAATTTTATAGCTTACAAAGCTATTAGAAATAATGACTGATTTATATTAGAAGGATTATTATTTAAGAATAACCCCACTTATATCCACATTTTTAAAATAGGTATATAAGATATCGTAATCGGTAATTCTTACAATTTTTTCGATTGATTTGTTAACTGGAGAGTACCAAACTTCAAAAACGTAGTGATCTAGTCTAAATAGATTTAGTTTGTAGCCTTGGTAATTTTTACTAGCTATGAATTCTCCATTGGCAAAAAGGATATTGCCTTGTTCGTACTTACTAGCTCGGTTGAATTTTTGTAAAAAGTCCATATTGCAAAAAATGAGTTTGCAAATAAAACTACCTTTAGATGACAATTGGTAATCTGTGGAAGTTTGACCTGCGCGTTAGTATGTAATAATTTCCTTCAAATATGCATTTCTGCAAAAAAGAATTTAGTCTTCCCGTAAAACCTTTTTCAAAGAAGAAAAGTTTTCCGAAATAATATTTAGCAATACTGTTTATTTTCCGAATAAAAAACTGAAAAACAAAAGCTATCTTATCAATTGCATTGATTGAGCATTTCTAATACTTATGAAAGAATTTTGGAAAAGTGAAGGATTTATTCACATAGTAAAGACCTCTTGCCATACAGTACTTTGATCCAACACCAATTTGCCATCGTGAATTTCTAGTGGAGAATCTATATTGTTATGGTAAAGTTGACCCGTACCTAAACCTTGTGGAATCAGATCATTATATGTAGCTGTATATTGTGCAATAGCATTAAGCCCCACATTGGCTTCAAGTGCAGAGGTAATCCACCAGCCTATATTTTTTTCTTCTGCTGCTTTTATCCACTCATCAGACATTTTAAAACCTCCAATTAAAGATGGTTTCAAAATAATATATTGAGGATTAATTACTTCTAGCATTCTAACTTTCTCCATTTTGTCTGAGATGCCAATCAGCTCCTCATCCAATGCTATATCTATAGATGATTTCTCACAGATAAGAGCCATCTCATTCCATTGCCCTTGCTTTATTGGTTGCTCTATAGAATGAATAGAGAACTGCGATAATGTTTCTAGTTTATTTAGCGCATTCTCAGGTTGGAATGCACCATTAGCATCTAACCGAATTGTAATGTCAGTCTCAGAGAATTGCTGTCTAAGCGTTTTGAGCAAATAGCATTCGTCTTCAAAATCAATTCCTCCTATCTTAATCTTAATACAGTTAAAACCTTTATCTAACTTTTCAGTCATCTGCTTCAACATAAAGCTTTTATCTCCCATCCATACTAATCCATTTATGGGTATACCCTCTTTACCAGCAGAAAATGGAGAATCAAATAATAATTTTTTACCCCCTTTTATAAGATCGTAATATGCTATTTCAATCCCAAACAAAATACTTGGATACTTCTCGATTGCCAGTAATCCATAAAAATCATCTAATTTTTCTAAGGCTAGTAATTCATCTGCATAATAGATTAACTTATTCTCATAAGACTCATCATATTCCAAACTTAGTCCGGGAAGTGGACTACATTCTCCAACTCCAAAAATTCCAGTTTTTAAATCCGTTATTTTAAAAAAGTACGTTACTTTTTCATCTATTGCACCTCTTGAAGTCTTGGCTGGAAAGTTAAATTTTAGGATGTGTTTCTTTATTTCAACAGAAAAACTGATTCCGCTTTTTATGTAAAAACTCATTTAAATTGGATGATTTTGAATGTAAGTTAACAGTATATTTTAAAGACAATATCTAAAAGCTATTGATGATTTACACGTTTACATGGAAGCAAAAATAAAGATATAACTAACTCTCAAAACAAAACAGTCTAAATAAAAAAGATATCATGAAAAAACATCTTGTTACATTACTGTTTTTTTTAGCAACAGGTTTTTCATTCGCAGCTTTCGGACAATGTAACTCAGACTTATATAGTGAAAAAAGTATGAAAAATATAGCTCCTGGCTTCCTATATGAAAAAAGTTACAGAGTTGATGGAAAAGGAGGCAGAACAGCTAAAGTAGAATATACATGTATTCTCAGCAAAGACACAAACTATTCGTTCACCATGAATTCTAAAGATGGTGGTTCTAATGGAATGGTATTTAGTTTATTTGATCAAAAAAGAAATAAAGTAGCTTCTAATTTTATCAATAATAAGTTCTTTACTGGAATTCAGTACAAGTGTAATGCTACTGGCATTTACTTTCTGAATTTCACATTCCAAGATTCCCAAAGTCACTGTGGCGCCGCAGTACTCGCATTTAGAAGATAACCGACCAATAAACTACTCTTAATAAACATAGCCGGCAAATGCCGGCTTTTTTTATGGAAGATAATTTCCATTCAAAAAAAACTTATTGTCTCAATGTGCTTTAGTTGCTACTTTAATTGTTTATTCAGGCTATCTAAACAGCTTTAATAAGCTGATAATAACAAAATATACAGATAGCTCTGGACTTAATTTAATAAAGTAGTTTAATGAATTGGTTCAAGACTAAAGCTGTTAGAGCAAATTCTACTAATAATACAGAAAGAAGAATTGCAATCATTTTGATTACAGTTTTTCTTTTCCCTGCTTTGGCTTTTTCTGTTTTTGAGCTTAGCCAGCTAAATAAAAATGAAGAGATTATTCAGGAAATCTACAAAGATCAGCTTGATGCCATTTTATTTTCCATCAACCAATATTCAAATGATATTCTTGATCAGTGGACAAAAGTTTTAAGTGATTTCCCTAAAGCCGAGCAACCCGAAGATTTTCTACTAGAGTTTTTAGAATTTAATCCAACGATAAGCCAAATCACTTTTTTTACAATAGACACAAGTTTAAACACGGCTAATACCCTCACCTACTCTGCTGTAGAATCTGAACTAATTGTAAAGGATAAACTAAATGATAACTTCTTAGAACTTAATGATGAGAAGGAATCAACTCTACTTAAACTAGCAGAATTTATAGAAAATGATTACCAAAAGATAGAAGTATTAGAGTCTTTATCAGATTCTCTTTTACCAATGACCTTTGCCCTAAAAAAGCCTTATAAAGGCTATCAATTCTGTGCATATATGGTAAATCCACAATTATTTGTAGAAGAAATACTTTCACCAAAAATTCAAGAAGTTGCCAGAGATGAATTCATTATCACTAGTTACTGCGATAATCCAGATCAACAAGTTTATTCTACTGATTCAATCAATGGAGATGAAATAGTTTCGAATAGAAAGCTTTGGTTACTACCCAACCATTACTTAGGTATTTCTTTAAAAGGTAATAGTATTGACAAGATTGTAAAGGCAAGAACCCAACAAAACATATTAATTCTATTAGTCATTGATGGTGTACTTATAGTCGGGCTTTGGTTGGTATATAGAAATATGAGAAAAGAGATTTTACTGGCTCAACTAAAATCTGAATTTGTTTCTAATGTCTCTCACGAAATACGTACACCGCTAGCCATGATTAGCATTTTCGCAGAAACTCTTTTTGAAGGCCGTATTTCTGATGAAAGTAAGAAGAAATCCTATTATAAAATGATTAATGATGAAGCTGATCGACTCAATAGAACAGTGAATAAAATTTTAAACTTTTCTAGGATAGAATCAGGAAAAAAAAGATTTCACTTTGAACCTGTTAATCTCCAAAAAATAGCTGAGAGCAGCTTAAATGAATATAAACCACAACTTCAACTCAACAAGTTTACTTATCAACTAAAAACTCAAGATAATTTTCCACTTGTACATGCCGATAAAGAAGCAATTGCCGAAGTATTTAATAATCTAATTGATAATGCAATTAAATACAGTCTCAATAAAAAAGAGATTGTTTTAAAGAGCTATACAAAAAGCAATTATGCGATTTTAAGTGTACAAGATTTCGGAATTGGCATTCCAGAGAAATTTCAAAAAGACATTTTTGATAAATTTTACCGTGTCCCTAATAATGATATCCACGACACAAAGGGAACAGGTCTTGGTCTAACTCTCGTGAAACATATTGTTGATGCCCACAAAGGTAAAATTGTCTTAAAAAGTACAGAAAATAAAGGCAGTACATTTCTGCTTTATTTTCCGATAAGTCAATTGACTCTCTAGTACAAATTAAATTTTTATGATCATGTTAAAAAAAATACTAATTGTTGAAGATGAACCTGGTATGCAAATAGGCTTAAAAGATAACCTTGAGTTTGAAGGGTACAAGGTAGAAACAGCCAATGACGGCGAAGAAGGTTTAAATCTGCTTGAAGGCACAAAATACGATTTGCTTATACTGGATGTAATGCTTCCTAAAATGTCTGGCTTTGAAGTTTGTAGAACTATAAGAAAAAAAGGGATAGAAGTTCCTGTAATCCTGTTAACAGCAAAAAGTGAAGAGATTGATAAAGTGAGAGGCTTAGAACTTGGAGCAGATGATTATATAACCAAACCTTTTGGCCTTAGAGAGTTTCTAGCAAGAATAAAAGCTGTATTAAGAAGAAGCCCTAACAAGCCAAATCCTGATGGAAATATGATTAAACTTGGTAGACTTTCAGCTAACTTTCAAACTTACCAAGCCTTTTATAAAGGTATTCAGATAAAAATGTCTCACAAAGAGTTTAGTGTACTTGAATACCTTTGGACACACAAAAACAGAATAGTAAGCAGAAACGATCTACTCGAAAAAATTTGGGGTTATCACGAATTTCCAACTACTAGAACAATAGATAACTTTATTCTCAAACTCAGACAAAAAATTGAAGATGACCCCAATAATCCTGAGATTATTATTACTGTTCATGGAGCTGGTTATAAAATGATAGATGCTTAGAAAAGCTTTTTCTTGAGCTCAAGCTCTTCGATTGCATCGATACAAGTACTTTTCACTTTTAAGAAAGTATCTGGAACTTCATCGAGGTTTACGCCATCTTTACAATTGTTTTCTATACTTTTTAGATCATCTACAATTGTAAAAATTCCCATAAACTTAACTGAAGTAACTAAAGTATGGGCTGATTTTGAAAGCTTTATCCAATCTTCGTTGTGTAAAGCTTCCTCCATATTACTAAGCTCGTTGGGAGTTTGCTCTAAAAATACATCAATCATACTTAGAACAAAGTCTTTATTATTATCACTAAAGCTATTGATAAAATCGAAACTGGTAAGCTCGTTTGTAGAATTCATGGTTGTTTATTTAGAGTCGTGTTTGTGTTATATAAGTTAGTTTTATCTAAGCTGGAAGTTCTCTTCTTCCATCTCTTTTAAATAACGATATATAGTAGACTTGCCAACATTTAACTTATCAGCTACTAGCAGAACATTGTCGTCATATTTCTTTAAATAATTTCTAACTATCTTGAAAGTATATTCTTTAAGTGTCATTTCCTGACTCAATAGATCTACCTCTTTATTGAGATTGTTAAACTGAATATCTTCGCTTGTAATTTTCTCACCATCACACATCACACAAGAAAGTTCTGTAACTGCTTTAAGCTCTCTAATATTTCCCGGCCAAGAATACTGTAGTATTTTTTGTTGAGCATCTGGAGACAAAACAATCTTATCCATCTTATTATCTTTACAAAACTGGTCTATAAAGAATTTACAGATGATTAACACATCATTTTGGCGGTCTCTTAATGGTGGAAGGAAAATCGGAAGGCCTAATAATCTGTAGTATAAATCTTCTCTAAAGTTGCCTTTTTTAACCTCTTCTGCCATATCTCTGTGAGTAGCAGTTATAATACGTACATCCAGCTTTACAACTTCATTCCCACCTATTCTTACAAGTTCTCTTTCTTGTATAACACGAAGTAATTTTGCTTGAAGATTAATATCCATTTCACCTATTTCATCAAGGAAAATAGTTCCTTTGTTTGCCTCTTCAAACTTTCCTACTCTTCTGCTATTTGCACCTGTAAATGCACCTTTTTCGTAACCAAACAATTCGCTTTCTAAAAGAGTACTAGGAATTGCTGCAATGTTTACTGGTATAAATGGCTTGTTTTTTCTAGCAGAATTAAAGTGAACAGCTTTTGCCACCAGTTCTTTACCAGTTCCTGTTTCTCCATTAATTGAAACAGTAATATTCGTATTCACAGCCTTTTCAAGCATCCTGAATACCTTTTTAATTACAGGGCTATTACCTATAATGGTTTTATCAAAATCAAACTTTACAGAAAGTTCTTCTCTCAGTATTTCTACCTCATTTGCCAGTTTTATATTCTTTTTGGCATTGTTTATACTGTTTAAAAGTCTTTCTCTTATATCCTCATCTTTAGTAATGTAATCGTAAGCACCCGATTTAAGTAGCTTAACCGCTGTCTTAATTCTCTCTTGACCCGAAATTACAATTACTGGTACTTCTGCATATTGATACTTAATCCTTTTGAGCAGTTCTTCACCTTCCATATCTGGTAATGAATAATCAATTGTTACCAGCGATGGTTTATGATGTAAATTATCCAACAAATCCATTGCCGTCCCAAAGATTTTCACTTCATGCTCAGGATCTAGTGTTAGTACATATTGGAGCATTTTAGCGAAAACCGGGTCGTCTTCTACTGCAAATATTTTAAAACTACTTTTAGTACCCATGTATTAAGATTGATTCTATAGAATTTAAACTATGCTTACCCCGAAAAATTATTCAATTTCTTAAGAGTAGTAAGTTTTAAATCATATATCTCAATTAATATGTAATTGTAAGTGCTCTATACATCATATAAATAAGCTTAACCCGTTATATCGCCAATAAAATTCTGCAATATGACTGATAAGGAGCCAAATACTAATCTGAACGAGGAAGTATCTCAAGAAAGTGATGCTGACTTAATAGAACGTGAAAAGGAAATTCTTGCTTTGGAAAAAGAAGCATTAGAAGAAGAAAGAAAAGTGCTAGAAGCAAATGGGAAATTTCAAAATTACAAGCCCATTAACAGGAAGCTTCCACTGATGCATGATGATGAATACATCAAAGAAAGGTTGGATAATCAGATTTCTTGGTACGACAGAAAAAGCAGCATTAATCAAAGAAAATACAAAAAATATAAAAGATTAGAATTTATTATTGCAGCAACTATTCCTGTAATCACCACCCTTACAGCCATTATACCTAACGACATTCTAGAAAAAGTTCTACTGATGTCTGCTGCATTCGGAGGTATTATTCTAGTAGTAATCAATAAAACACTTGAACTTGAAGACTACTTCAAATTCTGGAAAGAATATAGAACTACCTGTGAGGCACTACAATACGAAAGGGCTTTGTATTTAACCAGATCAGAACCTTATGATGAAGAAGATGCTTTTCCGCTATTAGTACAAAAAGTAGAGTCTATTTTAAGTAAGGAGACTCAAAGATGGCAACAAAGAATTAAGCAGGTAGATACTACTGTTAAAAAGAGCAGTAACTCTGATGGTAATAAGCAAAAGAAAGCCAATTAAAAACTTATATTTTATTTATAAGTTACATATTAAGAAATTACTAAGGTTTCAGTCTTTTTTCTGTAAATCACGTTAGTAAATTATAAATTTGGAAAATGAGGAATTATAAGCTATTTTAAGAGTGAAAATACCTCTAATTTACCCAAAATTGGACTCTCACACATACCAATTATGATTAAAGTTTTTCTGGGCGGTACGGCAAATAAATCCCAATGGCGTGATTACATCATTCCTAAGCTAAAGGTGGACTTTTACAATCCGATAGTTGACGACTGGAATGAAGAAGCTTACAAACAAGAGCTTTACGAAAGAGAACACTGTGACTTTTGTGTATATGTAATCACTCCTAAAATGACAGGTGTTTATTCTATTGCAGAAGTAATAGATGATTCTAACAAAAGACCTGAAAAAACTATTTTTTGTGTACTCACCAAAGATTCAGACGATAGCTTCTCTTCTGCTCAAAAGAAATCACTAGAAGCTGTAGGAAAAATGGTTGAAACAAATGGTGGCAAATGGTTCCGCTCTTTGCATAAAATGATTGAATTTCTTAATCAATATGCAAAACCACTTCCAGCAAATGGTGTATTTCACCAAAACAGTTCAGAAAACAATTCTTCTTTTATGTAAAAAATTAAGAATAATAGACTTCGAGTGAATCACTATCTAACAATTCTACTCTAAAGTTTTGTAATGATTGTTCAGCTGGGCCTTGAGTAACTTCTCCTTCATTATTATATGCAGAGCCATGGCATGGGCAACTAAATGATGCATCATTTTGCACATCTATAATGCAACCTTGATGAGTACAAACCCTAGACAATGCTAAATAACTCTCCGCACCTGTTTTTCTAACAATAAAAGGATTATTCACACCCTCTTCTACATTTAATAAACCTCCTACATTTTCTAGTTCTGGCGTTTCTGCTAGATTAATCAAATACTTAAATAATAAATCGATTGGGCTCCCTTCTGCTAATACATCTCCAGAAACAGAATCCGATATTCTAAATGTCATGGAAGTACCATTGATATTATCTGGTACAGTAAAGTCGTATTTGCTACTTGAGGCAGGATAATTTCTTTCGAATGTTAGAAAATTTACTGCTTGGTCAA
>PBYL01000097.1 GCA_002729595.1 Thalassovita sp.
ACTAAAAATATTAAAAAACGCATTGGTTTCACTTCTTCTGAGATGCATTTGTACTACAGAAAAAATGTCTCATGCCTAAAAGTGGTAGAATCGGGCTTTTTCGATAGTGTTGGCCTATATCATAAATGCTCAGAAGCTCAGACAAAAATTGCTGAATATTTCTTCGAAGTTTTTCAGATTGGGCATTTAATGGATAAATCATTTTTAAGAATTTCATCTGGTGAACAAAGATTGATTTGCTTTTTAAGAGCTTTGGTAAAAAATCCACCACTCCTCATTTTAGATGAACCATACCAAGGAATTGATGAAAAATATAAGCAATTGTGCAACAAAGTGGTAAATGCCTATTGCGCTCAACCAGATAAAACACTCGTTTTTGTTACTCACAACCAAGAAGAAATTCCACAAAGCGTAGATAATCAACTGAAATTGTAAAGATTTCAGCTGAAACACCCATAACATTGTGCAGAAGCGAGGCTAATTTGCAGCCTCGCAAATCCCTTTATAACTTAGTAGAACAACGAATCTGAAAAATCATATTTGATTCTAAATGCTTATCGTGTTTTAAGAATTCCTTAACCTTATTAAACAATCATTTTTTAAAACTTATCATCCAAAATTTTACATTAAGGAGATACAAACTATTCTATGAATTTTATTGACATCATTGTATTTATAGCCTACTTCGCAGCAATGCTTGGGGTAGGGATTTACTTTTTTAAGAAAAATGAAAGTGTAGACGATTATTATATCGGTGGTAGATCGATGGGAAGCTGGCATATCGGTTTATCTGTAGTTGCCACAGATGTTGGAGGCGGTTTTTCCATTGGCTTAGGCGGTTTGGGTTTCAGTATTGGTCTGGCTGGCTCATGGATGTTATTCACCGGACTTTTTGGTGCTTGGCTAAGTGCAGTAGTATTAATTCCTGTTATTTCTAAGCTTTCAGATAAACACAAGTTTTTTACCTTCCCACAAGTTTTCGAACACTTCTACAATCATAAAGTGGCTTTAGTCGCAGGTATCATTTCGGCAATAGGTTATATAGGTTTTACAAGCTCACAATTATTGGCAGGCGCGAAGTTGGCTTCGGCTACTTTCCCAGAAGTTGACTTAAACACCGCATTAATTATAATGGGTGTAATTGCCGTAGTGTATACAGGAATCGGAGGTTTAAAAGCGGTAATTTACACCGATACCATTCAGTGGATTATTTTAATGTCTGGGTTAATATTTTTAGGAATTCCATTCGCCTACGAAGCAGTTGGTGGTTATGAAGTTATTAGAGAAACACTTGGCGACGATTTTTTCTCTTTGAGTAATATCACTTGGCAGCAATTGGCCAACTGGGCAATCACCATTATGCCAATCTGGTTCATAGCGATGACGCTCTACCAAAGAATTTATGCTTCTAAAAGTGAGCAACATGCCAAAAAAGCTTGGTTTATAGCAGGTTTGTTTGAGTGGCCATTAATGGCTTTTATGGGTGTTGTTTTAGGCTTGTTTTCTAGAGTAGCTTACGAAAATGGCATGTTCGAAGAAATTGGTTACGCTGTGGGTTCATCGATTGATGCTGAGATGGGCTTACCAATTTTACTAAATTCAATCTTACCTGCGGGTTTAATGGGCTTAATGCTTTCTGCCTATTTTTCTGCGATCCTTTCTACTGCTGATAGTTGCCTAATGGCTGCCTCAGGTAATGTACAAACTGATATTCTAGAGAAACTTTTTAACTTAAAACAAGATACCAAATCGCAATTAAAAGTTTCGCAAATGGTAACCATTGCCATCGGTGCAGTTGCACTTGTACTTGCTACTACCATGACGAATGTTTTGGAAATGATGCTCTACTCTTATGCCTTTATGGTTTCAGGATTGTTAGTGCCGATTTTAGTGGCATTATATGGTAAATCACCCAATTCTCAGGCGGCATTATTAACCATGATTCTTGGAGGAACCATCACAGTAGTTTTAATAGTAGCAGAAATTCCATTGCCATTCGATTTAGATGCGAACATCTTCGGCATTGCTGCATCAGCAATTATCTATTTTGTAGTGGATAAAGTAAGCCAACCTGCCGAATTAGTAACAAAGTAAAAAATCATCTTATATAGAAGCATCATTACTTATCAATGATGTTTCTTCTTTTCATTGAATTACTTGAGCTTAATTGGAAAAAGAATTATCTTGTATATGATTTTCTTTATCAAATTTCCCTTTCACTTAAAGCTAATTCAATGCTGAATCTTTATGAGCTCATAAAAGATGGTCTGTATTACAACAAGTTTGTTGTAGACGAAAATATTTTTGTAGAGTATAGCTGCCCTTTAGAAGATGAGCAATTTGGCATATTTTCTCAGTCAGATTTTTTAGTGCATGTATTGAGTGGTAAAAAGACTTGGGAATCTATGGAGGGCTCATGGACTGCCGAAGCAGGTCAAACTCTGTATTTGAAGAAAGGAGCTAACATGATAAAACAGTTTTTTGAAGACGACTTCTGCATGTTGGCTTTTTTTATTTCTGATGATTTGATAAAAGAAGCAGTAAATGATGTAATTGGCAAAGTCGCATTGAGCAACATAACTTGTAAAGATAATTTTAAAGCTACAGCATTAAATTCCAATGTGTTTTTAGAAGGCTTCTTCCAATCTATGTTACTTTACTTCTCGGAAAAAGAAACTCCCACAGACTATTTGTTAAAACTGAAATTAAAAGAGCTTCTAGCCAATATAATTTGCAGTAACGAAAACCCGGAATTAGTCAATTACTTTAAGGTTGTAGCAGATAAAGGCAAGCCTTCATTAATGCAGATTATGGAGCAAAATTTCTGTTTCAATTTAAAACTAGAAGAATTTGCCAAGCTCACTAATAGAAGTTTATCGACATTTAAAAGAGATTTTCAACAGTATTACAACACCACACCGGGCAAGTGGCTTACAACCAAAAGGTTAGAATGCGCTTCTAAACTCATCCAAAACAATTTCTCTAATATTACTCAAATTGCCTATAAGTGTGGTTTTGAGGATGTATCTCATTTTAGTAAGGCTTTTAAAAGTCATTTTGGAGTTGCACCAAGTGAGTATGCCAGAGTAAATTGTTAAAAAAATCGGTTTGAACTTTTAAGCCAACATATTAAACTTTTGAGCAAAGCACACCAGCTATTGAAATACCATTTTTGTAAAGAATAGAACAACTAAAATATATAAAATGGAAACTGTTATTTCAATTAAAAACTGGAACGAAGTTACTCATAAGCTTGGTGAAGAATTTTCTCAAAGAGCATTCGAATGCGATGCAAACGGCACTTTTGTTTATGATAATTATGCGCAACTCAAAGAGCAAGAGTATTTCTCTGCGATGATACCAAAAGAGATTGGTGGTGGCAATATGCACTACAAAGAAATGTGCGATACCATTAGAATTATGGCACATTACTGTGGTTCTACAGCTTTGGCATTTTCAATGCATCAGCATTTAATTGCAGCAACTATTTGGAAGTACAAGCACAAAAATCAAGGTGCACCATTATTGCAAAAAGTTGTAGCAGACCAAATTGTATTAGTTAGTACAGGTGCAAGAGACTGGTTAGAGTCTAACGGAGAATTAAAAAAAGTAAAAGGTGGATTTGAGTTTACTGGTAAGAAGAGCTTTGCGAGCCAGTCGGCAAATGGAGATATTGCTGTTACCAGTGCCACTTATTTAAATGAAAACAATGAGTGGAAGGTTTTACACTTTGGTGTGCCAATAAGAACAGAAGGTGTTTCTGTAATAAACGATTGGGATGTTATGGGCATGAGAGGTACAGGTTCACAATCAATCGTGTTTGAGAAAGTGTTTGTGCCAGCAACAGCAATTGCCTTAGAAAGACCAAGAAACGAATTCCATACTGTTTGGGATATTGTAATTACTGTTGCATTGCCATTAATTATGTCTACCTATGTGGGCATTGCTGAGAGAGCTATGGAAATTGCAGTGGAAAAAGGCAAGAAGTATTTCCGTAATCAAAATCATATCACACACATCATTGGTAAAATGAATAATACTTTGGTTAGCGCCAAAACTCAGTGGAAAGCCATGTATGCACTTACCAACAATTTCGATTTTAAACCGGACGAAGCCATAACAAATGAGATGTTGAGTTTAAAGACCAATGTGGCAGATGCTTGTATTCAAACTGTGAGTGAAGCGATGGAAGCAATTGGTGGACAAAGCTTTTACAAGAAAAATGAATTGGAAAGACTTTTTAGAGATGTGCAAGCGGCACAATTTCATCCATTGCCAAAATGGGAGCAATATGATTTTGTAGGTAAGCGGATTTTAAACAAATAGAACCAACACAGTTTTTGGTTGGTTCTATTCGAATTATATTATTTGAGAGGTTAGCTATTATTGGTTAACCTCTTTTATTTGTTCTTTTACTGATACATTATAACTAGTATAATTTTCACCAGTTCCTTTAATTACTCCTTTTAGAGCTGGGCAATCGCTAATATCTACACCGTGAGAGATTTTGATATAATGAAAATCTTCTAGCAAATTGTTTGTAGGATCGAAGCCAATCCAACCTACTCCCGGAATTTTAGCTTGCACCCAAGCATGAATTGCTCCGGCACCAATTATACTATCTCCTTGATTTAAATAGCCACTTACATACCTAGCCGGAATTTTATTTACTCTTAAAATGGCCAGCATAAAATGTGCATAGTCTTGGCAAACACCTTTTCTATCTAAAAGCGTAGTTTCTAACTTTCTGTAGGCATCTGTAATACTGCTATCATAAGTTAACTGTGTATTTACAAATTGATTGATTCGCTTTAAGAAATCATATACAGATTCTCCCTCTTGCATTACTGGACAAGAATAATCAGCCGGAATTCTGGTGTATTTATCAAAACTTAGAAAAGGGAAATGATCTATCCCAAATGAATCTGAATGGATAATAGCCATTTCTTCTTCATATGGAATGGGTAAAAAGTTGAAAGGGTTAATCTCTTTCTTATCTACAATGGCATTGTATTTAAATTCTATCTTTTCAGGTTGATTTTTAAGCCTGAAACGGATGCTTTCGAATCCGAAAACATTCTTAGAAACATAAGAAGGCGTATCTGGATTGATCTCAAAACTAGATTCGAGTACCTCCTGAGTATCGTTTTTTGTAGGTGATACTAAAAACTCTAATACAGATTCTTTCGATAATGCAGAATATGTGTTTTGAGTAGAATAGCTAATGTTGTAAATAGGCATCGCAAAATGATTAAGGTTGAGTATTATAATTTCCAATCAGAATTTAATATTTAGAGCTGCCCGAGATCGAGTTCATTATTTCTGATTATCAGCAAATCTAATATTAAATTTCATTATAGCTCTTAACGTAAAATTTAATACTATTCTTAAAATTAAGCAAACAGCTAAATTGTTTTAGTAAAAATAAAAAAACAAGGTAGCAAATTGCGACCTTGTTTACATTTATGCTTTAGAGCACTTTAATCTACATTTATTATATTTTTACCATCCCGGGTTTTGTTTAATATTCGGGTTTTGGGCAATGGTACTTAATGGAATTGGCCAGAGATAGTGCTTGCTTTCATCAAATACAGGGTTTGCCCAGTCAGTATCTTGATACACATCGATATAAGTATTTCCAGAAACTGGGTCTACTGAGGTTTTGATTGTAGCATTTTCGTATCGCTGCATAGCTTCATCTGTCCAGCGAATACCCATAGTAGGAACTTCTAGTTTTTTACCTTGCTTCCAACGGCGTAAGTCATTATAGCGGAGACCTTCCATAAACATTTCGATTCTGCGTTCTCTTCTAATTTCTACTATCAATGGAGAAACACCATCGTTCAAATATCTTGGGTCTTCTGGTACATTACCCATATCTAGGTGCGGCATGCCTACTCTGTCTCTTAACAAATTAATACTATTGTCTAAATCAGTTTGAGTGATGGTGCCCAACTCAGCAACAGCCTCAGCGTAATTCAACAGAACTTCACCAAACCTTAAGATAATTGCAGGAGATTCCGCAGTATTGTAAGCTTTACCTATTAAATCATCAGCATTGTAATGTTTAATAATATGGTAACCAGTAGCTGTAATTAAACCGCCAGACATACCAGTAATACGTGGATAATCTCTACCATCTAGGTTGTAATATCTGTATTTAGGTGTATCGTCTGGATGTAAAATGGTTTGTCTTAATCTAGGATCGCGATTTTCAAATACATTCTCAATTGTTTCATCACCTTGATATAATGGCGATAAGCTAATTGGCAAACCATCTGTGCAAAGGTAATCTTCTACTAAGCTTTTTGTAGCACCTCCAGAATAGCTAAAATAACTCTGCACGTGATTAGTAAAAGTTCCCAACTGGTATTTTCTCCAATACATTACCTCAGAGTTGCCAGTTAAATCTAACATTTGATGATAAGCATTGTAATCGTTGTCAGGATCACCAGTGTTATACAAAGAATAAGGGCCATTTTCCATTACTTCTTTGGCGGCATTAGCGGCTTCTTGTAACCACATTTCTGCATCTGAACCACCGTGATATTTTCGCCAAGTACCTTCAAAAAGACAAATTCTAGATTTTACTAATAGTGCACACCAACGATTTAACCTGCCCGGAGCATTTCCATCTCCCCAGTCGTCTGGCAAGTTTTCAGTTGCAAAAGTGAGGTCTGCCAAAATATTGTTCATGGCTTCTTCTCTTGGTGTACGAGCAGCATACAATTCTTCAGAATCGATATTCAATTCTTTTTCTACCCAAGGCACAGCGCCAAACTTTTCTACTTTCTCAGCATAAAACCAACCTCTAAATAGACGAGCTTCTGCTGCATATTTATTAATAGTTTCTTCTGCAATATTTGCATTGCCATAGTTCTCCAAACCGACATTAATGGCCCTCACGAAGTTCCAGCCTTTATAGCCAAACCATTGTGGTGAAGTAGGTATGTTATGCTTACCAGCTCTTACTTGTTGAAAACGTGAATGTCTAGAATGGTTCGGCGCCATGTTATCGGCAAACTCATCTTGAAACCAGATGCTTCCCCAGTGGCTATTGAATCCATCGTAATGTCCCATTAGAATAGGCACATTATCATCATTTCGAGCCAAATTGTATAAACTATTATTGTAAACCATTAAGTCGGCTTCGGTATTCCAGAAAGTTTCACTGCTTATTTCATCAAGTGGATACCTTTCCAAAAACTCGTCATTACAACTGTTAGAAAGCAGAATTGAAATTATAGCTAGGGTGATTTTTATAATATAGTTCTTCATTTTCATCTTCATTTTAAATGTCTTATAAAGATATTCTAGCACCAAGTGTAAAGATGCGCTGCATAGGGTACTCAATCGCTCCAGAGTAGATTGTTTCAGGATCGAGCGGTTTGCGAATTGGTGAGTATTCCCAAAGGTTCATAGAAGCAAGGTATAATTGTGCTTGTCCCAGACCTGCTTTTTCAACCAAACTTGTTGGCAAACTGTAGCTCAACATGATGTTTTTTAAGCGGATGTAAGCGGCATTTTGCAAGAATCTAGATTGAACTTGGATGTTTTTCTTATCATTGGTAGAGATGTGTGGAGCAGCAAAGTATGCATCTCTGTTATCTTCACTCCAAGAATCTGTGATATAGTATTTTTCAACATGACCCGCATTGAATGGGAAGAACCAAGTCCAGTTACCAGAAGTTGGCCAGTGGTCGCGTTTAAAGTAACCTTGGAAGAAAGTGGTAAGTGAGAAGTTTTTCCAACTCAAACCAGTATTGATACCAAAGCTGTATCTTGGATTGCTGTTACCAATAATTTTTCTGTCTCCCGGATCATCTAAAGTATTACTACCAGAACTGATAACACCATCACCATTTAAATCTTTGTATTGAATATCTCCCGGTCTCCAGTTAGAACCAATTCTAGATTGGTCTGGTGCATCAGCAACATCTGCTTCTGTTTGGAAGATTCCAACCGTTTCATAACCCCAGATTTCACCCAATTTCTGACCCACATAGTATTCAGAGATAGCACCAGTTGGGTTATCGTATTTGGTGATTTCCGCTGTCCAGTCAGATAGAGCAAGGGTAACATTGTAACCCCAATCTTTTTTAATTCTATCTCTCCATGTTAATGCCATTTCCCAACCGCTTGTTCTTAAATCTGCCGCATTAGATTTTGGTGCACTTGTACCCAAAATATCAGGATACTCTACATCCATCAGCATGTCTTTGGTATCTCTGGTGTATAGGTCAAAAGAAGCATCTAGCTTACCATCAAACATGGTAAAGTCGAGACCTATGTTTTTAGAAACTACAGTTTCCCAAGTAAGGGTAGGGCTAACTAAACCTGCTGCCGATACATACGGGATTAAGCCATTGCTCATGATGTATGGCGAAGTACCAATACCCATAGTAGAAATGTAAGGGTAGTAGATCGGGTTGTTATTTCCATCAACCAAAAGCTGATTTCCCAAAGTACCATAAGAAGCACGCACTTTTAAGTTTTCTAACCAACCACTAGTACCTGCCATAAAGCTTTCGCTAGAGATTTTCCAACCAACAGATACTGATGGGAAGAATCCGAAGCGATCGTCAGTAGGGAATCTAGAAGTTCCATCGTAACGACCATTAAATTCTATGAGGTAACGATCTTTAAAGATGTAATTTAGTCGATAGAATAAACCACGTAAAGCCACATGAGAACTACCACCAAAGGTTTGTTGTGTTCCGGTAGTTGCATTTAAGTCGGTGATAGATGGAGTAATTAATGACCTGGCTTGCGCTCTAATATATTTATTTTGACCCCACTCTTGATTAAAACCGACCATAGCAGTTAAATCGTGATTGAGTGATGAGCTGAGTTTATACTCTCCAAATATGTTAAACACGTAATATTGATTGTAATTAGAGCGGTTGTCTATCCAGTCATCACCACTAAAACCATTACTAATTGGATTAGGATCGGTTAAATCATTACTAACTATCTCGATCTTACTCTGTACATCTTGATAGCTTCTATTAAAGATGTTGTAAGAGAAATTAGAAATAATTTTAAAACCTTTAAATGGAGTTACTGTTGCTCCTGTAGTTAGCCAGATGTCATTATTGGTATAAGTAGTTCTACCACCATCTTTTAGATAAGGGAAGAAGTTAGTACCACCAAAATATTTACCGATTAAAGGAGCATATAAATCGTGATCGCCAGGTTCCAAATAATAATCTAAATCTGGGAATTGTACTGGCATAATTGGGTTTACTCTTGCCAGTGAGTTAATGTTTACATCCCAGTTGTAGAAGTGAGGCTTATCACTTTTTTGAGAATTAAACACGATTTTTTCATCTAAAGTAAGCCATTTGTTTACCTTAAATTCGCCTTTCATTAAGATGTTGTAGCGCTTAAAGTTTTCATTGTTGTATCTGAGGTAGCCATCTTTATTTAAGTGACCAAATGATACATAATAGTTTGAAGACTCTGAACCACCAGAAATTGTAAGATCGTGTTGTTGAGTAGGGGCAAGGTCTGTCATTATCTGATTTTGATAATCGTTATATCCGTAATACCTCAATACGCCATCTACTACGCCCCATTCTGGTGCTGTTTCTGGATTTTCTGACCATGCTTTGGTGGCTTCTACCATGGCATCGTCGTAGCTTGGTACGCCATTGGTTCTAATGTTGGCAAGATTTCTTGCTTGCACAAATTCGTAAGGGTCAGTCACTACATCCATATTGAAAATGGGTTTCGCTAAAGACCACTGGGTATTTAAAGAGATGTTTACCTTACCAGCTTGACCTTTTTTAGTTTCAACCAACACAACCCCGAAAGCTGCTCTGGCTCCATAAACTGCGGCTGCCGAAGCATCTTTTAACACACTCACACTTTTAATATCACTAGGGTTAATTCTATTCAAATCCATAGGCACACCATCCACCAAAATGAGAGGAGCTCCACCATTAATAGACTCAAAACCTCTAATGTTAAAATCAATACCGGCTGAAGGGTCACCATTTCTTACAGTAACATTTAGGTTAGGCACAACTCCTTGCAAACCTTCACCAACAGAAGCAATTGGTCTGTTTTCGAGTCTTTCACTATCTGCCGTACCTACAGCACCAGTTAGGTTCACTTTTTCTTGTGTTCCGTAGCCAACTACTACCACTTCTTCAAGCTGTTCTAAATCAGACTCCAACTCAATATCTATTACAGTTCGGTTACCAATTTCTATTTCTTGAGTTAAGAAGCCGATATAGCTAAATTGTAATACACTATTTGCAGGAGCAGTTAGCGAATATTGACCATTTAAGTCTGTAGTGGTACCGTTAGAAGTTCCTTTAATAAGAATACTCACACCCGGTAAAGCTTCTTGGTCTTCTCCAGAAGTTACTGTACCTGAAACTTTAATTTGTTCTGGGGCAACAAATTGAACTTCTTCTACATAGTTTTTAAAGAAATTTTTCTTTACATGAATATTTCCATTTACACGCCTAAAATGCAGGTGCGCATCTCTGGAAATATATCTGAGAATATCGCCCAAAGAGCGATTATTAAAATTAGCTGAAATTTTAATGTCTTTGCTCAGTATTTCTTTATGATAAGAAAACTTAAGATTGGTTTCTTGTTCAATCTTAGAAAAGACATCTCTCAAGTTATTGTCATACAGATGGATGGAAATGTGTATATCTTCAATACTAGCATTTTGAGAGTTTCCTTCTTTTGCAAGTAAGAACTGTAAAAATACAGTTTGCAACAGTATGCCAATTAATACATTTCTTGACATAAACATAATTAGTCTTAGTAGTTTCAATTTCATATTTTTGTTATGTTTTTAATTAAACAAAAGATTACCACCCATTCCTGAAGCATATAAGAGGTTCCCCAACATCTTTTCTGGTAGGAATGGCGAAGTGATTTTTAGAAAGTCAGTACTTCTGAATTATCAGTGTACTGGCTTTTTTTTAACCTGAATTAAATAGCGATAAAGTTGTCATTGTTTTATTGTTATGGTTATGAATCAAATCCGATTTTAGTTAAATATTTTCACGTTCTTATCCTGTATATCGTGGTTAAAACCCAGCGTAAAACCCAATCCATCAAGTACTTCTCCTAGCGAAGCATTGTTGTATTGCCCAGTATAACCGCGATCTATTTGCTTATTCAATTCGATATTAAATTTTACTCCATACCACCTGCCTAGTCGCTTAATTATTTCATCGAAAGAAGCATCATTAAAAAACAGAATACCTTCTTTCCAACTTAAGATTTCTTTTGGATCGAAATGACTGCGATCGATCAATACTTCACCGACTTTGTTTTTCTTAATTTCAAGCATCTCGCTCGGGGTGAGTATTTCACTTTTAGAAAACGCTGTACAATTCACTTGTACACTGCCCTCTACCAATGCTATTTGTACTTTGTTATCAGTAGCATAAGATTGGATATTGAAGGAGGTACCCAACACTTTGGTTTCAATTTTATTTGTTACCACTATAAATGGTTTGTTGGCATCTTTGCTTACTTCAAAAAATGCTTCACCTTCTAAAAAGACTCTTCTCTCGTTTCCGATAAATTTTTCTGGAAACTTTAAATTGCTTTCTGCATTGAGGTTGATTACAGTTCCATCTGTGAGTTTGATGGTAGAGTTTCTCCCTGCCGGATTGTTCTTTGAGATATATTTAATTTCAGTTTTTTCAGTCTCCGATGGGAGTTGATTATTATAGAAAAAATAGCCTGCTACTATGAGTAATAGAATAGCTGCAGCAATTTTACCAAAGTAATTATGAGACTTTTGCTGTACATAAACTACCTTATCCTTTTGTCTGGGAGTATCCATTTTGGTTTCAATTTCTTCCCATAGGGCATCCGCTTTTTCATAAGACATATTGCCACTTTGGAAATTGCTCAGTCTAACCAACTTCTTGGCGGCTTCTATTTTTTCTGCTTCTTCGGGATAGTCTTCTAGCCAGTTGTTCCAGAACCTCACTGTTGCTTCATCAGGATTGAGCATCCATTTCCTGAATTTTGCATCGTCTGCCAATTGTTCTACAGTGAAGTTTTTATATTGATTCATGTGATTTTAGCTCCTTTTATTTACCAGAGACTTGCCAAAATCAGATGTAATGGAAATTTGATAAGTTTTTTTAAATTTTTTTTGAGGAGATCAAATAAAGAAAAGGAGTATGGAAATAATAGTAGAAAATTTGAATAGCTCTTTTCTGATGTTTCTTAAAGCCAAGTGCACTAAATTTCTAGAAGCCTGATTAGAAATTTCCATAATTTCTGAGATTTCATTATAATCAAAACCTTCAGTATATCTCAAATGGAAAGCTTCTTTTTCTCTTTTGCTTAGTGTGTTAATAGCACTATAGACTTTTCTGAGCTGCATTTGAACACTTTCTGCTTCGATAATTACTTCTTCGAGACTTAAAATGGCTTGAAACTGAAAACCCATTTCTGTGTGTAAACCAGTTTTTCTTTTTTTCTCTTGCAGTCTCCTAACAATTTTTCTTTTTAGCGCAGTAAAGAGATAAGCTTTTACAGATTCTACCAAATCGAGTTGTTTTCTTTTATCCCAAAGTTCGAGAAATAAATCTTGCAGGCAGTCTTCTATTAAGGTGTGATCTTTTGTGAAACTCTTTCCGAAGCAAAAAAGCGCATCTACATATAGGAAATATAATTCTTTTAAAGCTAACCTATCGTCTTCCCGAAATTGCGCCCAAAGAGCTGCATCGTTTTTAAGAAAACTTTTTGTAATCATCGATTTATCTTCTGCGGATTAGCTATTATAATTTATTGGTAACTAAATCTAGGTTAAAATTTTAGAATTTCAAATAGCTAAGCGGGAATTGTAATTAGATGAGCAGTTTTAATTATGAAATTTAGGTGTGTTTCTAATCTCTAAATTTTGGGTTCTCATCCAAATATTCTTCTCGATAATTTCCGTGCTCATTAAACATACTTTGGAATTGTCTGTAATTAATATTGCCTTTAAATGTATTGGAGTAGCTATTACCAAGCTTGATTCTTAGATCTGTGTGGTAATCGCCATAATAAATTCTTGTATTCGTGAGTGCTACATAGTTTGGTGGTAAAATAATGGAGTGAAGCCCAGTACCACACATATAGCTGAATGGCTCTTCAATAGCGCGCCAATTGCCTATACTATCTTTGGCTTCAAGAAAAGCAGGTATAAATTCACCAAATCCAATTTCAACATTTGTATTATCTAAATTCTTAATTAATACAGGATATGAAAATATAGTTGTAGAATCAAGATAGCTAAAATCAATAGGGATTTTAGTGGCGGTATCTACTTTAATCTGGAGATTCAATAAATCAAAAAATACATTTTTTGTAAAGTTATTCTCAAAGGATTCGAACCTGTTATCTTGGTTTCGATTCTTATATTCTTCCATTAGTTTAAGAAAAACCTCAAAGTATTCATCTGAATCACTAGGTGGAGGGGGAGGAGATGATAACCAATAATTCGCAAAAATTGTATCCTGTTCTAAGCCTAAATAAAGAGGTTTGTTAAATGAAGTTGATATCCAAGTTTCTTCCTTAGACTCAATTTTTAGATTTTGGTGATAAGATAGAGTATCAAGAATTACAGGAAAGGTGTAACCTACACTTGAGATCATTTTATCCTTTTGTATCTCTGTTTTAAGATTCTCACAAGAATAAAAGAGAGAAGTAGTGAGAATAACTAATAAATATATTCTAAAGTAGAATTTGATAACCATTCTGATATATCCTTTTCTTATATAATTCATGAAACATAAAAAGGTACAGAATGGCTTTGTGTATAATTATTATCCAAAAATAGCTTAGCGGGAAATGTAAATAGATGAGAGGTTTTAATATTTGATGATTACACTTAAAATTGCCAAAACGATATAAATAAAGCTTTTAAGCTTAATTATATTTGATCAATCATCTACTTACAAACTTCAGTTATGGAATACATTTTTGAATCGGATTTTTTTGCAATATCAGATCAAGGAATTCATCTTTTAAGGAACAGATACAACTATAAGACTTTAGATTTTAAAGAAATCGAACAGGTAATATTGGAAGAAGGCAAGCTAGTTAATAATTGGATATTACTTTTTACAATTGGTTTAATTGCTGTTGGCTTTGCAGTGTTTTATTCTTTTCGAATGTTTGAAATGTTTAATGATCCAGAAATCTCTCACATCTATTTGGAAGAAATAATAATACCTGTTATTCCACTTCTGGTTGGTGCATATTGCATTTATACATCTCTAAGAAAAGGGCCAACTTTAAAGATTGTTCTGATTAAGAACCAAAGAAAAAGTATTCCTTTAGATAAAGTAGAAAAAAATGATCAGCTTTCTCTTTTAACAAATTCAATTAAAGAAATTTCAGCATTAAACAAAAAAGCCATTTTTAGAATTTAAATAAGCTTTTTACCCACCAATACACCCAATTATTTAGATTTATAAAAGTTACTTATAAACAGTTATTTTTCGAAAAATTTATAAGAAATGAGTAGTAAATCTAATCATTGCTTGGTATGCGAAAATCAACACCGAGATGTATTGTTGGGAGTGCTTTGTGGATTAACAAAACAAAGACCTGCTTTTAATAGAACTTGCAAAAAAATTAAGTTTGGGCAAAATCTATACAAGAGAATAGAGCTAGTGAATCTCGATAAAAGGTTGGTAGAAAGTAAGAAAAATTTAACTATTGGGAATTTCATTTTCTTTATTGTCCTATCCTTCTGTTTTGTAATTTTTGCTCTGTATCTATTTTTTGTAACAATATCGAGTGGAGTGATTGCAACATTACCTTTTGTAATCGGCTTTGCAGGCTTATTACTTTTGTCTTATGCAGTAGGTCCGGTTAGAAAATACTGGACAGAGCGCTCGATTATGAAAGAAAAGTTAACAGCACTTACTGAAGTACTTAACCTATATAGTTTAGAGTACGAACTCGACATGAAAATTGAAAAAGGTTACCATAATATTTTAGAAGTTGCTGTTCAAATAAAGCTTAAAAAGAATGGTAAACTTGCTGGTAAATACACCAACAGTTTTAGCTATAATAATAATGAAAAGAAAACCGAAAACTACAGTGTAGGAGAGGTAATTGGTGGTATTGGCAATATTTATTATTAGATAATTTTATTCCTTATTTTTAAGCTGAATCATCAAATTTTTAATCAATGAAACTTTGTGTTGCTCAGCTAGCATCAAAAAAAGGCGATATTCAGGAGAATATTTCTAGACATATAAAAATGATAAATTCAGCAGTTTCTCAAGGTGCAGATTTAATCATTTTTCCTGAGTTGTCTTTAACTGGTTATGAACCTAAACTAGCTAAAGATTTAGCCCCCACACAAGATGATGAAATACTAGATGAGTTTCAGCAACTGAGCGACCACAAGCAAATTACAATTGGCATTGGATTGCCAACTAAATCTCCCGAAGGTCTTTGCATCAGTATGGTTATTTTTCAACCTAATCAATCGAGGTTAACCTATTCCAAAAAATACATTCATGCAGATGAAGAGCCCTATTTTGTTTGTGGTAAAAACTTTCCTGTACTTAAATTAAAAGGCAAAAAAATAGGCATTGCCATTTGTTACGAATTGTCTATTCCCGCTCATGCAGAAGCAGCTTATAATAATGGTGCAGATGTTTATATAGCCAGTGTTGCAAAAACAGAAACAGGTGTTACTAAAGCACATGAAACCTTATCAGCTATTGCGAAGAAATACAATTTTCCTGTGCTAATCTCAAATAGTGTTGGTCCTTCTGAAGATTTTATAAGTGCAGGAAATTCTGCTATTTGGGATAAAAATGGTGTTTTGCAGGCTAAATTAAATGCAGTAGAAGAAGATCTGTTGCTATTCAATTTGGATGATTAACAATAGCTCCTTTACTTTATAAAATTCTAAAAGCTGTTAATTAAACAGTCAAATTTCATTTTTTAGTAAAATTAGCAGTACTTTCACTGCTTGAAGTAAAAAATAAAAACTAATCGATAATGAAAAAACTTCTGATTCTTTTCACATTTGTATTACTTTCTTTCAGCGGATTTTGCCAAGATTATACCTCTTTAGCTACATATGCATTTGAGAGCGACGACGATTACAAGCAAGCTGAAATAAAGATTATGGAGTGTGCCAATTATCTTTTAATAAATCCGATGGATTTGGAACCGCGTAACAGATACAGTGCAGTTCAATTTATAGTAAAATGGATGGGTGGTACTCCTGATTATAGTTTTGCCATACAGCCAGAAGCGATGGAAATTACTAAAGATAGACCCGATCTGTTTTCTATGTATATGGCTTGTATTTCTAAAGCAGCTGTAGAGAATAGCGAAACAACCCTTACAGAAAAAGAAATGCACGAAAAAGCGGTAGATTATTTAATTAATTACTGCTCTGATGAAGAAAATAAACTGAAAACATCAAAAGGCTTGAGAAAGGTAATTAAAGCCAGAAATCAGTAAAATGATGTAAAAAATTAAAGAAAAAAGAAGATGCAGTATTTGCATCTTCTTTTTTCTTTTAAGCCGATTAGTTAAAATATTCTTCTACAATCATATCGCTAATCTTGTAGATTTTAGAAAGTAATTGCTCAAGAAACTCAGGTAAATTATTATCGAGTTCTTTTACTTCCATATACTCAAATGGAATTATAAACTTGGCAATTTTAAATTCTAATCTATGCTCTCTTTTTCCTTTTTGTGGTTCAATTTCCTTTAAATAAGTAAGCGCCTTGTTTAAGCAACTAGAAACCGATCTTGGGAAATCAGGATTGAAAAGCAAGAACTCCATTGTATTATTTCTGTTTGGAGCAGTAGTGTAATACTTAATACACATATCTTTTGCTTCTACACAATCCAACAAAATAGGATAGATAGACCTACCAATTTTTAACTTGCGGTTAGCTTCAATATCATTCAGCTTACTAATCATGATTCTCACGATTTGAGAAGCTGTTTCTACCTGCATACCCAATTGTATAAACTTCCAACCTACATCGTGGAGTAAGGTATGTTCAATTCTTCCTCTCACATTGGAGCAATGTTGCAATACATGATTGGTAAAATCTGATAAGCCTCTGGTTTTGTAAACATCAACCGGATAGTTGGCTACAAAATGGTAAAGGTTATTGATAGATTCCCACAGTTCAGAAGAAATACTTTCTCTTACACTTCTGGCATTTTCACGCGCAGAAAATAAAGCCGAAAGTATAGATACCGGATTGTGTTCATCTAATGCAGCACCTACTAGTACTTCTTCTTCGTTTAAGCTTCCATCTATATCTGGTTTTGGCAACCCAATCATGTCGGCAATAGAGAGAATTGCCATGTCATGTTGTTGTAGGTTAGAACCATCTAAAGACGAAAAGTATTCAACATTGATATATCTTGCAAGATGTTCGGTTCTTTCTAAATAACGCCCCATCCAGAATAAACTCTCTGCAACTCTTGACAGCATAAATCTAAAGTATCTTTATAATTTGTTTGTTGTTACATATATTTTAATAAAAAAGCAGATCAGTTTACGACCCAGGTATCTTTAGATCCACCACCTTGAGAAGAGTTTACGATTAAACTTCCTTCTTTAAGTGCTACTCTCGAAAGTCCACCTTTTAACACGTATTCGTAATCTTTACCTATTAGTGTAAAGGTTCTAAGATCGACGTGTCGAGGTTCAAATTTTTCAGTTTTTTCAATGTAAGTAGAGTGAACTGAAAGATTCATAATTGGCTGAGCAATGTATCCTCTTGGGTTAGATTTAATCAGTGCTTTTTCTTTCTCGATGCTTTCTTTAGTTTCTTGAGAACCAATAAAGATTCCGTATCCACCAGACTGATCTACAGGTTTTACCACCAACTCATCCATATGTTCCATTACATACTTCATGTCGCTCTCAACATCGCAACGGTAGGTAGGCACATTCTTCAATATTGGATCTTCGCCCAAGTAATATTTTATAATCTCAGGCATGTAAGCGTAAACGGCTTTATCATCTGCTACACCAGTTCCAGGAGCATTTACCAAAGAAACATTTCCTTTTCTGTAAGCACTCATTAAACCGGGAACACCTAAAACAGAGTCTGGTCTAAATGCTAATGGATCAAGAAAAGCATCATCAATTCTTCTGTAAATAACATCAACTTTTTCTGGTCCATAGATCGTGTTCATGTAAACAAAATCTTGATCTACGAATAAGTCTCTTCCTTCTACCAATTCTACACCCATTTTAAGTGCTAAAGCAGAATGCTCGTAATAAGCAGAGTTGTAAATACCCGGAGTTAAAACCACACAAACTGGCTCATCAACACCTTTTGGTCCAACAGACTGAAGAACTTCTAGTAAAGCAGCAGGATAGTCGAATACGTATGAAACATTAAATTTCTTAAACATTCTCGAAAGTGTACGCTTCATAGCATCTCTGTTTGCTAATACATAGCTCACACCAGATGGGCAACGAACATTGTCTTCCAGAATGTAGTAATTGCCATCAGAATGGCGAATAAGATCAGTACCAGAGATATGGCAATAGATTTTTCCCGGAGGAGTAAAGCCATTCATTTCCTTAAGCATATTGCCAGAAGAGAAAACAAGCTCTTTAGGAATAATACCGTCTTTTAATACTTTTTTATCGTGATATAGATCATGAAGGAAAAGATTGATGGCGTGTGCTCTTTGTAGCAAACCTTTTTCAATCACATCCCATTCAGGTTGATGTATAATTCGAGGGAAAAGATCAAATGGAAATATCCTTTCAACTCCTTTCGGGTTTTGATTATAAGTTGCAAAGGTGATCCCTTGATACAAGAAAGATTTTTTTGCCGACTCATTCATCATCTGGTATTCAGATGCTGTAATGGTGTCAAAATTTGAAATTAATTGTTGGTAGTAGTCTTGTACTTTACCCGGAGATGAAAAAACCTCATCAAAGAGATTATTTGTTAGTGGGTAGTTATTAAATAACCCTTCATTATTTTGCATAAAATCAGTTGCTTCATTTGTCAATCAAAAATATCATGTAATAATATTCTGGTTAAGGGTGGATAAATATAATGAATTTTACTTGTTAATTTATCATTAAATATCCCTTTTATTAATGGTATGTGGTTCTCAATAAGTTGTTTAATTTAATTCTAAATTATTTACTTACCGATCTAAATATGTAAATTAAATTTTTAGAAACAGCTATAATTACAAATATTTTTATACTTGCTATTAATATAATAGATTATTAAGGCAAATTGTTTTGCCCACCTCACAGCCAATTTACTGCACAAATTTCGACTTAAACGAGTTATTAATCAATTTTAGGGAGGCTTATTCTTAAAAAAAATTATTCTAGAAAAGCATGTAAGTTTTTTGGGATTTAATCAAGTATAGCACCCTTCAATTAGCTCAATTTTATTTAATATTGAAATAATTAATATTAACATAACGCACTATCAATGAAAAGAAACGGTACAACAATCCGAGAAACGTTGAAATTAATTTTTGCTGGAGTTCTGATAAATTTATTGGGAACTGCGAGCATTTTTGCCCAATCTGTTACTACTGATCAGCTAAAAAGTTTAGATTTTAGAAATGTTGGCCCTAACAGAGGCGGGAGAGTTACCACTGTTACTGGTGTAATTCAACAACCAGGTACATTCTATATCGGAAGCACCGGTGGAGGTTTATGGAAAACCTTAGATTACGGTAATAGCTGGCATAATGTGTCAGATGGTTATTTTACTACGCCTTCTTTAGGTGCAGTGAGAGTAGCGCCTTCTAATCCAGAAATTGTGTATGCTGGTACTGGTTCAGATGGATTAAGAAGTAATGTAATTACCGGTAAAGGTATTTATAAGTCTAATGATGCTGGAGACTCTTGGGAGTTTATCGGTCTAGAAAAAACTGGTCACATTGGCGCAGTTGAAATAGACCCAGAAAACCCAGATAGAGTTTTTGTAGCAGCTATCGGAAATGGCTTTGTTCCTAATGAAGAAAGAGGAGTTTATAGAACTTTAGATGGAGGTAAGTCTTGGGATAAAGTATTCTATTTATCAGATACTGTAGGTTCTTCTGACCTTGAATTTGCGCCAGACAACTCGCAAATTATTTATGCAGGTATGTGGCATGGACAAAGAAAACCATGGACAATTATTAGTGGTGGAACTGAAGGAGGTATTTACAAATCTGTAGATGGTGGTGATACTTGGAAGAAGCTTGAAAATGGCTTACCAACTGGTTTAATTGGTAAAATAGATTTAGCAGTTTCAGCGGCAGCACCAGAAGTAGTTTATGCTTTAGTAGAAGCGCCAGAAGGTGTTGGTGGTTTATACTATTCTGAAGATAGAGGAGAGAGCTTTACTTTAGTAAGCACAGAAAAAGGTTTATTAGATAGACCTTTCTATTACTGTAATGTGGATGTAAACCCACAAAATCCTAAGACGGTGTATGTTTGTTCAACTCGTTTTTATCATTCAGAAAATGGTGGCAAAAACTGGACAACCATCTCAACACCGCATGGTGATAACCACGATTTATGGATTCACCCGAATGATAGTACATTATGGGTTCAAGCAAATGATGGTGGAGCCAATGTAACGCGTGATGGAAGCGCAAACTGGTCGACTCAATTTAATCAACCTACTGCCGAATTGTATCAAGTAGAGGTAGACGATCAATTCCCATATTGGTTATATGCTGGTCAGCAAGATAATTACACAACCATTGCAGTTCCTAGTTTACCTCCATTTGGCGTGCAAGCAGGTGCTAATGCTTACATTATCAATACAGGTGGTTGTGAAACTGGTCCAGCTGTTCCAAAACCGGGAAATCCTGATATTGTATATGCAAACTGTAAAGGTCGCTTTGGAGTATTCAACAAAAAGACTGGACAAGAAATGCAGTACTATGTAGGTGCATCTAACATGTACGGTCACAATCCTAAAGACTTAAAATTCAGATTCCAAAGAGTTTCCCCAGTTCATGTTTCTCCACACAATCCAGATGTGGTTTACCATGCATCTCAATATTTACACAAGACTGTAGACGAAGGAAAAACTTGGGAAATTATCTCTCCAGATTTAACAGCATTTACTCCAGAAACTCAGGTAATTTCTGGTGAACCAATCACAAGAGATATCACTGGTGAAGAATTTTACAGCACAATTTACGCAGTAAAAGAATCTATTATTAAAGAAGGTGAAATCTGGGTGGGTGCTAACGATGGTCCAGTTCACGTAACAAAAGACGGTGGTAAAAACTGGGAAAATGTAACTCCAAAAGATTTACTTCCAGGTGGTAGAGTGCAAACAGTTGAGCCATCTCCACATAAAGAAGGTAAAGCTTACTTTGCGACTTACCGTTATCTTTTGGGCGATTTTAAACCTTATATCTACAAAACAGAAGATTATGGAAAAAGCTGGGAGTTGTTAACTACTGGTTCTAATGGTATTCCTTCTGATTTTCCTGCTAGAGTTGTTAGAGAAGATACCGAAGTTGAAGGTTTGTTATATGCAGGTACAGATTACGGTTTATTTATCTCTTTTGATGATGGTAAAAACTGGTTGCCTTTCGAAAATAACCTTCCTTTAACTCCGGTAACTGATATTAAAATTCACCAAGGTGATTTAGTAATGTCTACTATGGGTAGAGGTTTCTGGATTTTAGATGATATTCAAATTCTTAGAGATTTAAAGAATGGAGTAGATAAAAATGCTCCTCAACTATTTGTTACAGACGAAGCTTACAGATTAAGATACAGAGATTCAAACAGCGAAAGTGTTCCTTATTTCCCTGAGCCGGGTTTAACTATCGATTATTATTTGCCTGCTAAATCGGATGTAAAAATCGAGATTTACGATGCTGCTGATAATCTAGTTCAGTCTTTCGAAAATAAAGGAGCAGTAGCAAAAGAGAAAGGTGAAAGAAATATGTCTACAGAATTTACACCATTTGGTTCTGGTTTATCGCTTTCAGATGCTGCAGGTGCACATCGTGTAGTTTGGGATATGAGACATGTGGGTCCTTGGAGTACCAATAAGAGAAGAAGTGGTAATGGTGGGCCAATGGTAACTCCGGGAAAATATACTGTAAAATTAATTTCAGGTGGTAAAGAGATTTCTAAAACTACAGAAATTAAAGCCGATCCAAGAGTAGCTGCGAGTGGTGTAACTTTAGCAGATATGGAAGCACAAGAAGAGTTAGCTTTAAAAGTGCGTGATCTTTTAACTGAAGTGAGAAAGTTAGAAAACTCTGTAAACATGAAAGTAGAAGGTTACAAAGAAGCTAAGCGCGTAAAGAAAAAGGAGAAGCAAACCATAGAAGAAATTGAAAGTCAATTAACTACAGTTTCTGGTAGATACGAAACACCTATGCTTTCAGATCAGACTAGTTATTTGTACAGCATGCTAGAAAGAGCAGATCAGAAGCCGGGTAAAGATGCTTACGATCGCTACGAAGAATTGAAGAAAGAATACGAAGCTCTAAAAGAGCAAGGTTCAAATTACTTAGGTAGCAAATAAGTATTATTGATATTTAAAATGATGGCTTGTGAGTTTCACAAGCCATTTTTTTTGAATGAAGATTTTAATTTAAGAAATAATTATTGGATGATTTATGGCAGATTCCTTTATCTGACCATTAACTTTGGATGGAATTTTAAACTATCAAATTACCATGATCACTGTAGAAGAAGCTGAGAAAATTGTAATGAGCCATGTGATGGATTATGGCGAAGAAACCATCAATATAGAAGAAACGATGAATAAGGTTTTGAGGGAAGATATAAGTGCAGACCGCGATTTTCCTCCATTCAATCGTGTAACTATGGATGGCATTGCTATCAACTTCGAAGCTTTTAAAAATGGTAAGCGAACATTTAAAATAGAAGGTGTAGCTGCAGCGGGAAGCCCTCAAATGAAATTGGTCGATTCCGAAAACTGCTTGGAGGTGATGACGGGAGCGATCTTGCCAGAGAATGTAGATACAGTTATTCGCTACGAAGATATTGAAGATGCAGATGGCATTGCGACGATTATAGAAGAACAAATCAAGCAAGGGCAAAATATACATGGCAAAGGTGAAGACAGATTAAAAGGAGATGTAATTCTAAAAAGTGGGACAGTACTTTCAGCAGCAGAAATTGGTGTGATAGCGACAGTTGGTAAAGCTGAAATTTCAGTTAGTAAAACACCTCGCACCATCATTATTTCTTCTGGTGATGAACTGGTAGAGATCGATGAAAAACCAAAAGCACATCAGATTCGGAAATCGAATGTATATAGCTTGCTGGCTTATTTAAAAACTTTTGGTGTAGAAGCAGATCAGGTACACTTAACAGATGATCTAGAAGATATTAAAAACCAAGTAGCTCACTTTTTAGAGAATTACGATGTAATTATTTTGAGTGGAGGAGTTTCTAAAGGCAAGTTCGATTTCATCCCGCAAGCAATGGATGAGTTAGGTGTTGAAAAACTTTTCCATAAAATAAAGCAAAGACCGGGTAAGCCATTTTGGTTTGGTAAACACCCTGATGGTCCTTTGGTATTTGCATTACCAGGCAATCCTGTATCATCTTTTATGTGTTTTCAATGCTATATTTTGCCTTGGTTAAAAGCTTCTTTAGGAATTGAAAGTACAAAAGTTCTAAAAGCAAAATTGGCTCAAGAGATCAGCTTTAAACCAGAATTGAGCTATTTTATGCAAGTAAAGGTTGAGTTTAACGAAGAAGGAACATTAATGGCAATTCCTGTAGAAGGGCATGGTTCTGGAGATTTAGCGAACTTGGCAGATGCAGATGCTTTTCTTGAACTACCTATGGGCAAAGACATTTATGAAAAAGGAGAAGTACATAAACTCCACCTCTTTAGAAAGATATTCTAATAAAAAGAGCGAAGTTTTGGCTTCGCTCTTTTTTTATGTCTATTTTGACATTTTTACAGGAAATAATGCTCTGCTAATTTACTTTTTTAAGTGCTTATCAAGCGTAATAAGTCTATCGATCGACCTAGGAAGAATTTTCGTTAATAATTTCTGAAGCTTTTGCGTCTAAAAATATCCGTTGTTTGAACAAAGTGAGTTTCGGATATTTTAGCAAAAGAGCAAGAAATTTAGAAAATGATTCCGAAGTCTTGATCTTTTGGTACTTTTATATCAAGATAAAAGTACAAGATGTTGATTATAAATGCTTAAGATAATTTAAAGCTGTAGATTCCAAAAACTTCAAATTTTACTTAATTATCAACCTCCAACTTAATCACCTCACTACCTGCAAGAAGAAAAGCACCCGTTCCGAAAACCTCCCAGCTATCTTCGCTTACAGCTCTTGGGTCTTGGCCGATCGGTTGTACCCAACCAACTCTACCTTCAGTATTTACCACTGTAGATAGTGAAGTCCAAGCTTTTTTAACTACTGGTAAATATTCGTCTTTATCTAAAAAGCCATTATTTATACCCCACGCAAGTGCGTAGCAGTAAAATCCAGTTCCACTGGTTTCTCCATCAGGATAAGATTCTGGATCTAATAAACTTGCTTTCCAAAAGCCATCTGGTCTTTGTAAAGAAGCAATTCTAGCTGCCATCTCTTTATAAACTTCGATATAGAAAGGTCTGGTTTCCCAGTTTTTTGGAAGCTCCTCGATTACTTTGGCAAGTCCGGCAAGTACCCAACCATTACCTCTAGACCAGAAAATTTTCTCCCCATTGGCTTCCCTTTTATCTGTATCTTTTCCGGCAATTACATAGTTAAGATCGCGAGCAAAAAGGTCTTCTTCTTTATCGTAGAGCTGATCGTAACATTCTTTCCAAAGTTTATCATTATAGGTGATGTACTTAGTATCGTTGGTAACATTGGCCAATTTAACGAATGCAGGTGGAGCCATAAACAGGGCATCGCACCACCACCAATCCATGTTCATAATCGCATGGTTAAAGTCTGGCTGCTCGCTCATCATTTTATCCACCGAATCTTTAAAAGGCTGAATCATATATTCTTTTCCTTTTATGCGATACAAATCGATATAAGTTTGAGCAATGGCGTGGTCATCTGCATGTCGCAAACGCTCACCGGGAATCCACTTTGTTTCTTTACCCATTGCCAATGCAGCTTTCAGTAATTTTTTATTGCCAGTGGTTTCGTAAGCAGCCATTATACCGGTGTAAAAAGCACCGTTTGTCCAGTCGTAGGGTTTATGTTTTGGATGTTCAATCTGCCAGAGAGCAGCCTTATCCATTGTATTTTTGATGTATTGTGGTTCAAATACTTCTTCCTGCGCTAAAAGTGTCAATGGAAAAAAGCAGAAGATCATGATTGCTAGTTTATTTATCTTCTTCATTTTTGATTTACTAGTTTGTGGTAAAAAATGTGAATGGGAAATATTTCCAATTTATGCAGGAAGAAACTCAAAAGTTATCAATCTTGCAAAAAGTCTATTAAAATTGTTTCTGAAACATGAAATTCCATTTCTGGTATAGACCATATTTAGTGAATATAGAATTTTAGCTTAATTAGATTAAAAACTTTAAAGAGTAAAAGCATGAAAAAACTATTTGTATTTATTACACTTTTATTAATTCAACTTACTGCATTCTCACAAACAACAGGTAAGAATTTTATTGATGAAAATTACATCGAAGTAAAAGGCAAGGCTGAAATGGAAGTTGTTCCAGATGAGATCTATTTAAAAGTATTGATTAGTGAGAAAGACACAAAAGACAAGGTTTCGCTGGAAGAGCAAGAAAAAGCAATGATTAAAGAATTGAAAAATCTTGGAATAGATGTAGAAAAAAACGTATCTGTTATAGACCTTTCGAGTAACTTTCAATCTTATTGGTTAAAGAAAACAGATATAATTAATGGCAAAGAGTATCAGATTAAAGTAAAAGACGCAACCACTGCGGGTAAGATTTTTAAAGCGATGGAGAACATTAATATTTCCAATATGTTTGTAGACCATGTAGCACATTCTGAGATTGAAAAATTTAGAAGAGAAGTAAAAGTTGCTGCTATTAAAGCTGCCAAAGAGAAAGCGAGTGACTTGGCTAATGCCATAGATCAACAAGTTGGAAGAGCACTTTATATTGAGGAAATTCCTAATTACAATATTAATCAGAATTTCAGAAGGGCAGAAGTTTCTAATATTGCTATTACAGGAATGTCTTTTTCAAATGCTACTGAACCACAGATCGATTTTGAAAAGATTAAGTTAGAATATGAAATTTTGGCTCGTTTTAAACTCGAATAAATCGCGTAAATTAGATCAATTTGCTCTATTTTTAGAACATGAGAGCATTATTGATTATTGATATGCAACAGGTTTCTTTTACACCGGAAACTCCTCGTTTCGAAGCTGAAGAAGTGGTAGAAAGAATCAATCTGATTGCCGACCAATTCAGAAAAGAGAATGAATTGGTCATTTTTATTCAACACGATGGTACAAAAGAAGGAGAATGCATTCCCGGAACAGACGAATGGCAGCTCCTTCCTTCACTTAAAATTTCGTCATCAGATCGCCTAGTTCATAAAACTGCCAATGATGCTTTTTACAGAACTGAGTTGAAAGAAATCTTAGAATTAAACAAAGTGGATGAATTGGTAATTACAGGTTGTGCCACAGATTTTTGTGTAGATGCCACTGTAAAATCAGCATTGGTAAATGATTACAACATTACTGTAATTGGCAACGCCCACACCACTGCCGATAGAGGAGAGTTCACTTCAGCATCTCTTGTAAAATACTATAATTGGCTTTGGCAATGTATGTCACCCACCGAAGGTAAAATTGAAGTAATCACGCATTCAGAGCTTTTAGAAAAATATGATATAGCATGAATTAATAACCCTATCAAATACTGAAACTAATTAAATATGAAACACACCTTATTATCAATTTGTCTTTTAATTTTCACTTCGCTTACTGCCTTTTCGCAAACCGGAAAAGTGTACGATAACCTCACTGTAAGCAGTAAAATTCTCAACAGCGAACGCAAGTTTTCGATCTATTTGCCGCCAGATTATGAAACCTCAGAGCGAAGCTATCCGGTTTTGTATTTATTACATGGAGCCGGTGACGACCACACTGGTTGGGTGCAATTTGGCGAAGTGCTGCACATTGCAGACAAAGCCATTAAAGAGGGTAAAGCCACACCCATGATTATTATAATGCCAGATGCCGACACAGGTCGCAGAGGTTATTTTAACACCATTGATGGCAATTGGAAATACGAAGATTTCTTTTTTGAAGAGCTCGTACCTTATGTAGAAAAGACCTATCGCATCAAAGGAACTAAAAGATTTAGAGCAGTAGCTGGTCTCTCTATGGGAGGCGGAGGCACTTTTATGTATGCATTGCACCATCCGGAGATGTTTTCATCTGCTTGTCCGCTGAGTGCTTATGTTGGCCCTCTTACATTGGACGATATGAAAACCAGATTTGAGCGTACTGGTGAAAAGTATAAGGAATCGGAAATGCAGGCTTATTTTGATCAGCATAATGCGGTTTCTTTAGTGAACAGTTTAGATGCTGAAAAGGTTAAATCTGTAAGATGGTTTATAGACTGTGGTGACGATGATTTTTTATATGAGGGCAACAGTCTGATACATATAGCCATGCGCAAAAAAGAAATCCCTCATGAATTTAGAATTAGAGATGGTGGACACACTTGGACTTATTGGAGAGATTCACTACCTGTGGTTTTAGGATTCGTTTCGGATGCTTTTCATCAGTATTAACCGATAAACAAATAAGAAAATGGCATCAAGTTATAAACCCGAAGGATACAATTCTATCTCACCTTATTTTGTAGTTGAAAATGCTCAACTTATGATTAATTTTTTAGATCAGATTTTCAATATAGATGAGCTACGCAGATACGAAAACGCAGAAGGTAAAATCGTGCATGCAGAGGTAAAGATAGACGATTCTGTAATTATGTTGGCAGATGCAAACGAGCAGTTTCCACCTAATCAATTGCTTATTCATGTATATGTGGCAGATGTTGATGCAACATTTAAAAAAGCCATTGCAGCAGGTTGCATAGAATTAGGCAAGCCACAAAGTAGAGAAGGCGACCCAGATAAAAGAGGAAGTTTTAAAGACATTTTCGGCAATTTCTGGTCGGTTTCTACACAGATGGGCTAATCTAAAATCTTGCTTGAGTGATGAAGTATTTTATAACTCAAGCAAGATAAAATAACAAAAATAGGTTATTTTAATTGGCTGTGTTAATTTGGGGTAACTTACATCCTAACCTAACTCAGGCTTAATGTTTTCCAAGTATTTTTTAATTCTATTATTCTTATTTCTCTCT
>PBYL01000098.1 GCA_002729595.1 Thalassovita sp.
CTGTAATCAAATGTTTTCTTATTAAAAGTGAAGAGGAAGCCTTTTTAGACTTAAATACTAAATATTGAGTATTTATTGATGTTTTAAAAATAAATCAGCCATTAGATACAGTACCTAACACTCAATTTCTAATGGCTGGATTTAATAAAACTTTTGAAGAACACAATCCTCTTTACCATGCAAAACGATATCTATACTGATCCTTTAATCATTACTTTCGATAATTGTAATGGCATTCTTCTAACCGTTTGGAACACAAAAGTGGATTTACCACTAGAAGAATATAAAGACTTATTATACAGCTATATCGATAGCATCAATTATTATAAACCCATTACGATGATAGTTGATGCGAAAAATGCAAACTTTGCCATTCCAGTTGAAACTCAAGATTGGATAAATGAAATAATGACTCCAATTTATCGAAAGTATGAAATAGAGAAAATGGCAATTATTATGAGCCATGATTTTATAGCTCAGTTATCAATTGAACAAACTATAAATGATTTACACTTACCTTCTATAGATGTAAAATATTTTGATAACAGAGACCATGCAACAGTTTGGATACACAAAGATTTAAAGAAAAAACAAATAGCATAAAAAAGGAGGTAGTGTAAGCTACCTCCTTTTTTTATGCCTAGTCACTATCTATATCATTTTTTTAACCAAGTACCATCAGTTTTTATATAAGTGATTTTACCTTGCTTTTCTAGTCTCACTACATCTTTCGATACTGCTCGAATCATCTCATATTCTCGCTCAGCTAGTATTTTCCCGTCTAAACCTGCCAAGCCGACTTTATTTTCTAATTTGATTACAAACTTATTGTCTTCAGTTATAGCAACATCTTCGTAAACATTTGAGCTGAGATAGTTTCCATCAGTACCGATCATTTTCCACTTACCATCTTTTACAAGTTCCCAACCGAGATCTTCTATTGTAGTACCATCTTGCAACTTCTCTTTACGTCTTTCTCCATATTTTGCTAGATACAAATCTTTATTTGCTCTGTTAAATCTTAATTTACTTGTATGTTCGCCTGTTTTTCTGCTTAGCTCCCAAATCTCACCTCTTTTAACAAAAGCAACTTTACCAATAAATGGAGTTACTACATCATATTTAGCAAAGTATGCAGGAACTCCCTCTGGAGTAATATGATAAGAACCAGAAGCACTTTGCACAATCGCTCTGTCTGAGTTAAATCCAGCAGTAATTTTTCCATCTAGCTGGAAAGTACCTGCTTGATTGCCATTCTTATCATAAATTTCATTATCGTTGATAATTACATATCCACCTGAAAAGTCTCCCGGATTTTTAAACTTGGGCTGAATCACCATTTTACCGTTTTTGTCAATAAATCCCCAAGTACTTCTAGTTAAAACGGCAGCGTGCCCACCTCCAAAACTTTTTGCGAGTTTATATTGCGGAACAATTACCTCATTGCCTTTTGCATCGATATAACCATAAAGTTGATCTTTTCGCTCTTTGGCATCTAATCTCACTAGTGCCATTCCTTCAGAAAATGGTTCGATTTCTTTGTATTTATACTTGGTAAGTAAATTCCCTTTAGCATCTACCAAAGCCAATTTTTCTTTCTTTTCAACTACAGCCAGACCGTTTGCATCATAATCTGTTTTATAAACTAAGTTCGAAGCTTTGCTATAGTTTGCAATGTTATCTGAAGCAGGCATGCCTTCAACAGCTTTTACAATATGTCCGTTTCCATCGATCTCGAAAAAAGACTCTTCCTTTTTCAGTAATTCTATTACTTGGTCATCTGTATCATCAAGAAACCTTGCTCCTTCGTATTCAAAAGCTAAAAGCTTATTATTTAAAGTATCTACAGATCCCCATTTTCCATCTAATTTAGCAAGTACCACTCCTCTACCAGGGCCATTTACATTGGCATATTGGGTTGGGATTACTTCTTTACCTTCGTAATTTACAAAGCCATATTTGCCTTTCTTTCTTACCATGGCTATGCCAATGCTATCATCCCAAACATATAAAAAAGATGAATCAACTAGATCATATACTACAGGTAAAACTTCATCTCCATTATGATCTAGATAGCCAAACTTACCATCTTTTTTAGCCAGACTTATGCCCTCATTATTTCTCCAAACTGTATCAAATCGATAAGTTTCATCATACACAGGTTCCAGCTCTACAATTCCTTTGTAATTCACATAACCCACTTTGCCATCTTTATAGATTCGAGCTACTCCTTCCTGCTTTTTCCAGATTTCTTCAAATCCATCTATATTGTCGTAAACTGGATCGATAAGGTAAGTACCATCTTTTTTGATGTATCCTTGTTTTTTATATCTAATAACAGGACCTGATGGTGTTTCTTCAACCCATCTTTCCATACCCACCATAGCAATACCATTTTCGAAGTCTCCAAGAAAATCGCATGTGATAGAAGGAGGAATAATTTCTTTACCATTGGTGCTTACCAAACCCCAATTTCTGCCTTGCCTCATTCTAGCAACACCGTCTTTAAATGGATAAATCAGACTGTAATTAAATGGAATAACTTCTTTGTTTTGCAGATTTACAGCTCCCCAACGACCTTCTCTACCCTTGCCTTTTTTTACCCTACAAATATTATCTTTAGGAACATCGATACCATCATACACAAAAGGTAAAATCTCCTTTCCGTTTTTATCGATACAACCAAACAAGCCACCTTTTCTAGCAATGGCATAATTACCTTCAAAATCACTCACAAGCTCATAGTCAAATGGAATTACCACTTCACCTTTGGTATTTATAAAACCAAAGCTTTTACCACTCTTAACCCAAGCACGCTCAGAATAAAAATTACCGATGTTGCTAATTGGTTTACCTGATACTTCTTGCTTAATATTTCCTTGCTTATCTATTAATGCATCCCACAATGTGTCAACCGTAGCTCTGGCATAATCAGAAAAATTATAATCAGTAATAAGAATATCTTTTAGCTCTTTGCCGTAAAGAATTTTTGCTTGATCGTGATCTATTAGGTAAGAGATAATTTTCTCTTTTTCTTCTTTGCTCTCTGGTTTTATAACTTCTCTACCTAGAGATAATCCTAAATTTTCATCAATACCTATATCAAAAAATTCTTTGCTACCTAAGAGGTTTTTACCAACACCATTTTCTAAAGTAAATCTATAAACATTTTGTACCCAGCGCGGCTTTCTTGCATCAGGGTTATTTTGTAAGATAGCTACTTGCTCTTTTTGCAGCCTGGCTTTCATGTCCAAATTAAAAGCCATCTCATTAGGAAACTCTTTCTTCTCAGTAACCTTTAAGTTTTCATCTAACCAAAGAGCTGTATAAGCTTTTGCTTTTTGCCCTAAAATAATCTCTTTATTTACTTCAATATCATCATACTCAGCTTCTAGCAATATTTCTCCAGAATCATCAATCAAGCCTTTTTTATTCCCTTTAATTATATAGTTGAATGCTTTTAATTCTGGCAATTCTACAATTGCATCATAAACCAAAGGCACTTTTTCTTTGCCAGAAGTATCGAGTAAGCCAAACTTTCCGTTTTTCCATGCTTTAAAAAGCTGATTGTTAAATGCAAAAACTGCCTGATAATTAAAAGCTGATAATTGATCTCCTTTTGCACTCATTAATGCACAACCTTGCTCGTTCCACACAGCTAGGTTATTTACATTTACCCATGTTATTTTAGAATAATTTATGGGAATAATTGCCTTGCCGCTTCCATCGATTAAGCCAGTTTTACCATCTTTACTGGCAATAGCAAATCCATTCTCAGTAAAATCGTCTATAAAACTAAATGATGGAGGGATTGTAACTTTACCACTTAAATCAATAACACCCCATAAGTTATCTTCTTTTATAGGAAAGTATTCCTGTGAGTATGCACCAAATGCAATAAACAGCACCCAAAAAGTCAGACTTTTCTTAACTAGTAGGTTAATCATAGTTTTTCTGTTGATTTCAATAAAAGTAGCTGTAAGTTATAGGCAGAGTTAGCTTAAAAAATTTGTCTGTGAATGACTTAACGTATTTATTTTTAAATCATTCATTAAAATTTAGATTAATCGCGATAAAATTAATTATTTTAAGCAATTCATTTTATCTCAAATAAAGACGGATTATCCAATGTGATATTTCTTTGTTTAAAGGGAAAAAATCTTAAAATCATAATTAAAACACTAGCTGAAAAAATTCCATTCGAATCTGAATCAAATAATATTCCCAAAGAATAAGCAGCATGAAAAAAAATGAAAAATTTAAATTATTAGAAGAAAAGCATACTGAAGCTGAATTAGGTGGCGGACAAAAACGAATAGAATCTCAACACAAAAAAGGTAAACTAACAGCACGAGAACGCATAGAATTACTTATTGATCCGGGTACCTTCGAAGAAATTGGCAAATTTATTAAACATCGCTGTACAGATTTTGGGCTTGAAAATGAAGCATATCTTGGTGATGGAGTGGTTACAGGCTATGGTAAAGTTAATGGAAGACTTACCTATGTTTTTTCGCAAGATTTTACAGTTTTTGGAGGCTCGCTTTCAGAAGCACATGCAGAAAAGGTCTGTAAAATAATGGATTTAGCAATGAAAAATGGTGCTCCCGTAATTGGTCTTAACGACTCTGGTGGAGCTCGTATACAAGAGGGTGTAGCTTCTCTCGGTGGCTATGCCGATATCTTTTATAGAAACACATTGGCCTCTGGAGTTGTTCCACAGATTTCTGCCATTATGGGACCATGTGCAGGTGGAGCTGTTTATTCTCCAGCCATTACAGATTTTATTATGATGGTAGAGCACACCTCTTATATGTTTGTAACTGGGCCAAACGTAGTAAAAACAGTTACACACGAAGAAGTAACTTCTGAAGAATTAGGTGGAGCATCTGCCCATAGTGTAAAAAGTGGTGTAACGCATTTTTCTTGTGAAAATGAAGTTGTTTGTATCCAAAACATAAAGAAATTACTGAGCTATATTCCCCAAAACTGCGAAGAAGATGCGCCTGTTTACCCTTACGAAGCAGGAGACGAAAAGAGACTTAAACTCAACGACATTGTACCTGAAAATCCTAATCAACCTTACGACATGCGCGATGTAGTGGAAGGGATTGTAGATGATGGTGATTTCTTTGAGGTACATAAAAACTATGCAGAAAATATTATAGTGGGTTTTGCTAAAATCGGTGGCAGAAGTATCGGAATTGTTGGTAATCAACCTGCCGTGCTTGCTGGAGTATTAGATATTAACTCTAGCAATAAAGCGGCAAGATTTGTAAGATTCTGTGATGCGTTTAATGTTCCAATATTGGTATTAGTAGATGTGCCAGGATTCTTACCAGGAACAGACCAAGAATGGCATGGCATCATTACCAATGGAGCTAAATTATTATATGCATTTTGCGAGGCAACAGTGCCAAGAGTTACTGTAATTACAAGAAAAGCATATGGTGGAGCTTATGATGTGATGAACTCAAAACACATCGGAGCCGACATGAACTATGCTTGGCCTTCGGCAGAGATTGCTGTAATGGGAGCTAAAGGTGCTGCTGAAATTATCTTTAAAAAAGAGATAAAAAGTGCTGCGGACCCAGAAGCCAAACTGCAAGAAAAGGTTGATGAATATACTGATACTTTTGCTAATCCTTATAGAGCTGCTAATCGTGGTTACATAGATGAGGTTATAAAACCTGAAGATACGCGATCTAAATTATTGAGTGCATTTGAAATGCTCGAAAATAAAGTTGATAAATTACCTAAAAAGAAACATGGTAACTTACCACTAGGTTAATTTAGGCCTGAACAAAAATTGAAATTGATTTATTTAGAATAAGCGATATTTTGAGGCAAGTATTTAATTATAATACTTGCCTTTTCTTTTAATCTAATATAGAAATAATCGACGTTCCATTAAAAGACTGGTATTAGTGTCTTTTGTAAGAATACATTTATCTTAAGGGAGCAGTATATAAAACATACAATATTTCTTATAAGCGAGTAAAACAGACTTTAATACAATTATTAATATAAAAACTGTTTAAAGTTTATTAAAACATTACAAATTTCATTTCATAGAAATTTACAATAAAAAATAATTAATAGTTATGTTTTACATACTTAACAAGCTGTTTCCATAGTTTTAAGCTAAAAAAATTGAGGCTTTTAACATAAAAAAATTACACCTACACAAAAAATGGAATTTGTAAACTTTAATAACAATTTACTTTTTTAGAGTAATAGTTCTATTTTTTTAATTGACTTTTATTAAAATTTTTGAGAATGAGCCAACCGATAGAGAAATGGGAATCATCAATAAGCAGCATTAAAAAGCAATTAGACGATTTAGCATTTGAAAAAGAAATCTTACTTTATAAAGTTTATAAGGTTAGAGAAAAATTAGATAAAATTAAATATACAACCCTACCCAAGAATAACTAGAAACCCTGTTTTTAGCATAATAGCCTGATAAAACTGTTACATTGAAGATAAATATATTACAAGGCGATTCTTAAAATTTCAACTCAATTTTTATGAAAGAATACTACGAGCCATATTAAAGAGTTCAAAATACTGATGCTACTTTTTAGCTTAAACATGTTATTTTTTTTACAGCTTTAATAGAAGTTATGAGTACATATCATAATAACGAGTATATCGAATGGGTTGACCAGTTTCAAAGTAGATTAGAACAACTCGCTTTAGAAAAAGAACTAATAATCAGCCGCATTTTATCAACACAGTTACATTTATCAGAAATAAGAAATGTACTTCAACAAGAGAATCAAAACTCCTTAGAAAGATTATCTAGATCTCACAAAGCATTACAAAATCACACATTAATAGAAGTTGAGCCGAAATATTAATTCGGCTCTTTTTAACAAATTTCTTTAGAGGTTAGAATGGCAATTTTCCTAAATCTACATTCCCTCCAGAAAGAATAATTCCAACCTTTTTATTGGTGAATTCAGCTTTATTTTTAATTAAAGCAGCTAAAGGCACTGCGCTTGAAGGTTCGATTACAATTTTCATTCGTTCCCAAATCAGTTGCATAGCAGCTATTATTTCTTGGTCATCTACACAAATAATTGAATCTACATATTCTTTTATTACACTGTAGTTACGCTGACCAAGCGATGTTAAAAGCCCATCAGCAATAGTTTTAGGGTTTACACTTGGGAAAATTTGATCTGAATTAAATGAACGATAGGCATCGTCTGCTCCAGCAGGTTCTCCTGCGATCACTTTTGTACCTTTTGACAAATAGTTTACAGTAAGAGAAGTACCTGATAATAAGCCTCCACCACCTACTGGCGTCATCACAATGTCCAAACGCGGGGTATCTTCGAGTAATTCTTTTGATGCTGTAGCCTGCCCACATATTACCTGTTCATTATCATAAGGGTGAATAAAAGCAGCTCCTGTTCTCTCTACAACTTTATTAAGTGCTTCTTCTCTCGCTTTTTGATTTGGCTCACAAAAAATCACCTCGGCTCCATAACCTTTTACAGCCTTTACCTTAACTTTTGGAGCATTCTCTGGCATAACAATGTATGCTTTTAATCCACGAAGTTTACCAGCATAAGCTACTGCTTGCGCGTGATTACCTGAAGAATGCGTTGCCACAGCAGTAATATTATCTTCTAACTGAAATACAGCATTAGTAGCACCACGAATCTTAAATGCACCTATTTTTTGAAAGTTTTCACATTTAAAATAAATCTCCGCACCAGTAATTTCATTAATACTTTTTGAAGTGAGTATTGGAGTTCTATGAATATAATCTTGAATTCTAGAATGAGCTTCAGTAATTTTTTCTAAAGTAGGAGGTATAAAATCCATATTTAATTGAATAAAGTTCGATCAAGCTTTAAATATGGGAAATATACTAAAGAAAAAAGTGAATTTATGATCAGAAGATTTACAAGCACTGAGAGTTGAGAGGGGAATTTAGTACTTGAATCGAAATTAAAGAGAGAGAAATAATAATGGGTGAGTTTAAAAAATTAAAGCCCTAAAAAATACTCACCAAATAGGAATCTTTATTTTACAAATCTTAATAATTAAAGGGCTTTAGTACTTGCAAGAACTTGCTCTGGTTTTTTCTCAGAAATTCTGTAAGCTTTCCATTCCCAAGTAAAACTTCTATTATGAGCTTTACCTACTATAAGGTCTTCACTTACCATTTCACCTTCATACACTGAAAATGCATCATTATAACTGAATGATATTTTTTGGTTTTCTTGATTCCAAGTATCATTTCCAGGAGTGATATCGTGTGGATGAGAAGTTACTAATACACCACCTTCTGTAAAGCGGATTTCATACATTAAATCTTCATCTTCGTATTGCCAAACACTTCCTTCTAAAGATTCAGCATTAAATGTTGTAGTTTTAATTGTTTCAGCTTGTTGATAATCTTTAGTAACAAAAGAAAATAATGAAACAAGGATTGATAGCGAGATGAATTTAATATTTAATAAGCTCATAATAATCAGTAATTTATCTTTTCTAAATAGTATGTTAGTTGATGTCTTTTATTAAAAGTATATGTTAAAAATATGCTGTTTTTTAAAAGAAATCAATAGAGAAAATGTTTTTGAATCAAAATATTACATATATTAACTAAGCAACAAACTATATAGAAAAGTGTTTTTTTGGTCTATAATGGCCTCAGAGGCATATTTTATATTGTTTGATTATTAATAAACACAACAACACCTTAGTAAACCACACATGTAAGTTTTTCCTTGTTTTTGAACATTTTTATTTACTTTTTAGAATTAAAGATTTCTGAAAGGAAACAAAAAAACCTGATTGCATGAGCAATCAGGTTTAGAATCTATTTAAGTAAGTATTATTCTTATTCAAAGAATTCACGAACCCTGTCAAAGAATCCGGATTTTTCTTTTTTAGTAGGTTTTGGATCAAAATTCGGTGAATTTCTCAAATCTTCTAGTATTTTACGCTCTTCGTTAGAAAGTGTAGTTGGCGTCCAAACATTTACGTGTATTAGTTGGTCTCCTACACCATAACCATTAAGCTCTTTAATTCCTTTACCTCTTAAGCGAAGTACTTTACCACTTTGAGTACCGGCATTAATAGGAATTTTTACTTTTCCATTTATTGTAGGTACTTCTACTGTAGTGCCAAGAACTGCATCTATAAAGCTTATATATAATGCATAATGTACATTAGAACCATCTCTCTTAAGATTTTCGTCTTCTTTCTCTTCAATAAGAATAATTAAATCTCCAGCAACTCCTCCTCTTCTCGGTACATTACCCTTACCAGACATAGAAAGTTGAACACCTTCAGAAACACCAGCAGGAACTTTTACATTAATTACATCTTCTTTCTGTACTCTACCTTCACCATGACAGTTTGTACATTTAGAATCGACAATCTGACCTTCTCCTTCACAAGTTGGACACGTACTGGTAGAAACCATTTGCCCCAACATAGTATTAACTACTTTTCTTATTTGGCCAGTACCATTACAAGTACCACAAGATTTTAGCGCTGTACCATCTTTCGCACCATTACCACCACACACATCACAAGACTGATATCTTGGTACCTTAATAGTTTTTTCAACACCATTCGCAACTTCTTGAAGTGTTAAAGACAACCTTACACGTAAATCTTTCCCTCTCTTAACACCTCTGCCTCTACCGCCACCACCTCTGGTGCCACCAAAGAAATCACTGAAAATATCGCCAAAGCTGGAGAATATGTCATCCATATCCATATTTCCACCACCGCCAAAGCCGCTACCATCTACTCCGGCATGACCAAATTGATCATATCTTTGTTTTTTCTGAGGATTACTTAAAACCTCATAAGCTTCGGCAGCTTCTTTAAACTTATCCTCAGCATCTTTGTCGCCTTGGTTTTTATCCGGATGGTATTTAATGGCTATCTTGCGATAAGCTTTTTTAATCTCGTCGGGTGCAGCACTTTTGCTTACACCAAGAATTTCGTAATAATCTCTTTTGGTGCCCATTATAATTTTTTTTCAATTTTTGAGTGGTGCAGGTCTTATATCCCCACTACTACTTTTGCAAAACGTACCACCTTCTCTCCCAACATATATCCTTTCTCAACCTGATCAACTATTTTGCCTTTTAAGTCTTCACTAGGTGCTGGGAATTGCGTGATCGCTTCGTGTAAATTGGTGTCTAGTTCTTTGCCTTTTGGATTTTCTATTTCTGTTACTCCTTGTTTTTCAAGAGTATTTTTAAACTTCTTGTATATCAGATCAAATCCTTCTCTCACTGGGTCCTTCTCATCATCTTTAGCTTCAGGAAATGAACTTTTAGCTCTTTCAAAATCGTCTAGAATCGGCAATAGGTCTTTTACAAGATCTTCTGTAGCCGTCTTCATAAAGTCGATTTTCTCCTTAGAAGTTCTTCTTCTGTAGTTTTCAAACTCTGAGTATAATCTTAGGTATTTATCTTTACTCTCAGAGAGCTCACCTTGTAGTTTTTCTAGAGGGCTATCTTCTTTTTTAGCGTCTTTCGTCTCTTTAGCCTCTCCTGCTGCAGCTTGTTCTTCAGCAGTATTTTCTACTTTTTGTTCTTCTTGATTTTCTGTAGTTTGATCCTTGCCCATATTTTTAATTTGGTTTTTTCATCCCGCAAATATGCACCAATTATATTGCCTATTCAAAGATTTATGACAAAATGACGCAATGCCAATTTATTAAATAGAAATATCGGCACATATACTAAAAAAAGACATACATATAGTCTAGCTTTAAAGTTCAAAATGACATTTTTTAATTTATGCATTTAGAATGGTACCATTATCTGTTAATGTTTTTTGCTGGCATTCTTGCGGGTGCAGTCAATACAATGGCTGGTAGTGGGTCTGTATTTACGCTTTCAGTACTAATATTTGGAGGTTTACCAGTAAATATTGCAAATGGCACGAATCGAATAGGTACACTAGCTCAATGCATTATTGCGATCCGTACATTTCAAAAAAATGGGCTTTTACCTTTTAAGCAAAGCTTAAAGTTTACAATTCCGGCACTATTTGGCGCATTATCTGGTGCCATAGTCGCTACCGAGACAAGTAAAGATTTACTTGAAATTATTGTTGGAATAATAATGACAATTTTGCTGCTCATCACCATTTTTGAACCCCTACAATATATAAAGGCAGATCTTAAGAACGAGAAATACCTTTGGTTACAATACCTTTCCTTTTTTGCTATCGGTTTTTATGGTGGGTTTATTCAGGTTGGTACTGGCCTATTTATATTGGTTGCTTTAGGCGTTTTGAGTTCTTATAACCTAGTAAGTTCAAATGCTGTAAAAATTCTAATTTTCACACTTTTTTCACTGCCTGTACTACTCATATTTATATATACAGATCAAGTAAACTGGCCAATGGGCATTTGGGTAGCTTCTGGCCAAGCTGTAGGCACTTTTATAGCAGCAAGATTTGCCGTAAGATCACCCAATGCTGGTGCATGGATGAAAAAGATACTTATTACTATGATGGTAGTAACCATTCTAAAAGTATTTGGCGTGTTTGAACTAATACATTTTTAACTATAAAACAAAAGCACTTAAATAGTTATTAAAAATTTTGTATCTCATATATACAAAAAACAAAAATTAATTATCTTGCTTTTTCAAGAATACAATTTTTTTATTTAGCATGAAACGTAGGGATTTTATCAAACTTTCTTCTTTA
>PBYL01000099.1 GCA_002729595.1 Thalassovita sp.
AAGACCTTAAAGAAGAAAAAGGCCACGGAGAAGATTTTAACTTAAGAGTTCTCGTAAAAGGTGGAGGTTGTTCGGGCCTTATGTACGATCTTGAATTTGATAATACAAGTAAAGATAGTGACGAAGTTTTTGAAGATAAAGGAGTAAAAATCTTAGTTGATAGAAAGAGCTTACTTTATCTTTTAGGTACCACGTTAGATTTCACTGATGGATTAAATGGAAAAGGATTCCAATTTATAAATCCTAATGCTACTAGAACTTGTGGCTGCGGTGAAAGCTTTGCTGTTTAAATAAAATATTTTAACTAATTTCAGCCTCATTATTTTGATGAGGCTTTTTTATTTATGAATACTTCAGAAGAACAATCTTTTTTATCGCTTTTTATAGATACACCGATCTATGTTATTAAAAATGATAATTTTGATACTCCGACACCTGTAGAAAAACTAGAAGAGCAAACCCCTCCTACTATTGAGCAACCGGAGCTCAAGTTTTATGGTCAAAATAAATATGGTGTAGCCATTATAGTTAACTACAACAATGGAGATTTTTTAAAGTCTGAAGAATTCAATCTGCTTATTAAGATATGTGAAGCTGTTTCACTATCATTAAATGAAATAGCAATTATCAATTCTAATGAAAATAAAGCTCTAGAAGACTTAGAACTGAATACACTCATTGGATATTCGACACTAATCCACTTTGGAGATATATGGGAACCAACCAACATACCTTCTAGCAAAGACTTATATCAATCATTAAGTATTGAAGGCAAAACCATTCTTCTTGCAGATGACTTAGCTGTTTTGAAAAATGATGTAAATGCTAAGCGCGCTCTTTGGGGAGCATTAAAAGTCCTTTTTGCTAAAAACTGACATGATCAACACCAAATTTAATAACCTGAAAATGCTTATGGAAAACATTCCTCAAATCGGGAAAGTAACTTGGATTGGTGTAAGACCAAAAACCAGAGAGAAAATAAATGAATTGCAAGAAGTTACTGTTGACAACTCTGGATTAGTCGGTGATAGATATAAAAAAGACGCTGGTAATAGAGCAGTTACTCTTATACAAGCAGAACATTTACCTGTAATACAATCGATTCTTAATCTTTCAGATTTACACCCATCTACATTAAGAAGGAACATTGTTGTTAAAGGCATTAATCTATTAGCATTAAAAGACAAAAAATTTAAAATAGGAACTGCTGTATTAGAAATGACAGGTTATTGCCACCCATGTTCTAGAATGGAAGAAGCATTAGGAGATGGCGGTTACAATGCCATGAGAGGGCACGGAGGCATAACAGCTAAAGTTATAGAAAATGGCACTATCAATATTGGAGATGAAGTAAGCCTCTTGACAGAATAGCCACATTTTAGATTTTGGGCAAAAAAAAAGAATAGCGAAACTGAAATTCAACTATTCTTAAAATTGGAGTTGTTTATTGGAATCTAGAAAGGTTCAAGCAACTTTTTCTTCCATGCTGCTTTCTACTGATAAATGTGAAGCTGATAAACTTTCGTTTTTGAAGCTTTGGAATATTAATTCTTCTTCAGGGTCTGGTTGTGAAGTATATGCGAAATAGATATATAGAAGAGTTGAGAAAGTGAAAGATCCAACAAGAAGGCTAATGATGAAAAGTAAAGAGTTCATATTCGTATATTTGTTTAGTTCATTTGAATTATTTGTATAAAACAAATATCAGAATACTATATGAATTAAACTTTCGGATTTTAGCACAAATCTTTCAAGAGTAATGAATCTAAATAAACAAGAAACACATTTTTCATTTTTTAGCTTATTAGTGTAAATAAATGTTATTGCCTTTTTTATTTTTCAAATCAATCATTCTCTACCTATAAACCTCGATTTTACTCAAATAACAAAGCTCATAAGCAATATTTAGCTAGATTTTAAAGAATATCACATCTGTAATTGCAATTGGTATTAAATATTGTTCACAATCAATTTTAGGAACACAAATTTTTAAAGTGATGTAAGTTTTTTTTACCAGATGTCACTTTTTGCAAAAAAAATTCTTACTTGATCTAAAAAACTCGGCATTTACTTACACATATTCATTCTTTACCACTAGTAATCACTTAATATCAAAATATAACAATTCAAATAAATTGACTGATTAAGCAATGCACTTTTTATGATTAATAAACCTATCTATACCACTATTTCTTGAAAAACAAATCAAAATTGTAATTGATTGATAGAAGTATTTGTCTGCCTTAAATGCATCTTGTATATTTATTTCGAATTGAAAAAATGAATAAATACATATCCATTTTTTTATTCCAATTTAAATAAGGCCGAATCAGATAAATAAAAATACATTGCAAAAACTCAGAGATATCAAAATGACTACCAACCCTTCAGTTTATAAGGATCGCGTTGATGCACTTATACAAAAAAGTGTATATATAAGTAGGGATTTAAGCTGGCTCCAATTCAACCATAGAGTATTAGATCAAGCAAAAAACAAAAAGAGGAATGTACTTGAGCAATTAAAGTTTATTGCCATTACTGCATCTAACCTTGATGAGTTTTTTATGGTTCGTGTGGGCAGTTTATATAATTATATAGATTACGATAAACAAAGACTCGATTATTCGGGACTAAGAGAAGATCCATTTAGAGCTACTTTGCTCGAACAGTTACAAGAGTTGGTGCAAGACCAGTATAATTTTTACTTAAGTGATCTTGCTCCGAAATTTCCTGAGAACAACTTCTCTGTTTCTAATATTGAAGACTTAACAGAAAGCGAAAGAACTTCAGCGAATGAATACTTTCTAAAAACAGTCTTCCCGATGCTAACTCCAATGGTATCTGATGCATACCATACCTTCCCGATGTTAATGAACAAGCTTTTATGCTTTGGAGTGGTAACTAAAGAGATAGAAGATGGGAAAGAAAACAATAAGCTTTCTTTTGTGCAGATACCTCAAAACCTTCCGAGATTCTACGAAATCTTTAGAGAAGATGAAATGGTATTTGTTCCGATAGAATCTATTATTAAAGCTAATATTGACAAGCTTTTCAGAAATGTAAGTATCACTTCTGTTAACCTCCTCAGAATTACTCGTAACGGAGACTATACACTAGAAGAGAGTGAAGACCTTGAAACAGATTTTATCGATGAGATAAAGAGAAAGCTTAAAACCAGAAAGACAGGAAGAGTTGTAAGGTTAGAAGTTGAGCCAAATGCGAATAAGTGGATGATGCAATATCTCAGTTCTAAGTGGGATATAGATGGTTATAATGTGTTTGAAGTTCCTGCTCTAATTGATTTTACTTGTTTATGGCAAATCATCAATCATAGCGCATTTAAATACCATATGCCTTCGAGTAAAAAACCTGTTACTCCTATTACTTTGCGCTTTGATGATACAGAAGACAACATCTTCAATATTTTTAAAGAAAGAGATGTTTTACTTCATCATCCATATAATAGTATTGAACCGCTTCTTAAACTTATTGAGGCTGCGGCAGAAGACCCAAATGTACTGGCGATAAAAATTACCATTTATCGAGTTGCTAAAGATTCTCGTATTACCAACGCACTTTACAAAGCTGCTGAAAATGGTAAGCACGTTTCTGTACTATTCGAAATTAAAGCGCGCTTTGACGAAGAAAATAACATTAGAGAAGCTAAGAGGTTGCAAGATGCAGGTTGCTTTGTAATTCATGGTATTGGTTATTTAAAAACCCATACCAAAATGTTGCTAATCGTAAGAAAAGAAGGCGATAAAGTTACGAGATATGTGCACATGTCGAGTGGTAATTACAACGAAGACACTTCTAGGCTTTATACTGATATTGGTTTCATAACCACAAAAGAGATTTATGCGCACGATGTATCCGAATTCTTTAATGCGATTACGGGGCATTCTAATCCACAAAAATACGATTACCTACTCACTGCTCCTATTAGTATGAGAACAGACCTGATCTCGCTTATTAGACAGGAAGCTAAAAATGCAAAAGCAGGTTTACCGAGTGGGATTATTGTAAAGGTTAATTCACTACAAGACGATAAATTTATTGATGCACTTTACAAAGCATCTCAAGCAGGTGTGCCAATAAAACTAATTGTAAGAGGTATTTGCTGTCTGCGTCCGGGGAGAAAAGGATTAAGTGAAAATATTGAAGTGAAATCGATTGTAGGAAACTACCTCGAACACTCTCGTATCTTCTATTTCCATAACAACGGAGACCCTAAAGTGTATGGTGGTAGTGCAGATGCTATGGTTAGAAGTTTCGATAGAAGAATCGAATCTCTATTCCTTTTTGTGGATGAAAGATGCAAGAAAGAAACCATGACAATTCTTGATTATAGTCTTAAAGACAATGTAAATACTTATGTAATGCAAGAAGACGGAACCTATGTAAAACCTGAAATAAATAATGAAAAACCGTTTGATGCTCATAAAGAGTTTTATAAATTGTCAGAAGATGCTATAAAAGATGTGACATTATTTTGATAAAAGTAAAGATTTTACAAAGTTTGGGCATCATCAGTTTTATTTAAGAAAATACAAGCTGGTCTTACTAAAACATTAAGTATTAGCAAACTTGGTTTGCTATAAATCCTTTAACTTCATAAACTGAGACGTAAATATTAGAATTATCTTAAAGTAAGTGTAGAGGTACTTTGTTAAGTGTATTTCTACAACCAATTGTAAATTCCTAATCCACCATAACTTTATAATAAGTGAGTCTGGTTTTTATAATATGAGAAGATATAAATATTATATGCAAGCAGTAATCAACTAATGCTTTGAAATATGTTTACCTTCAATGGAAATTTGAACGAAAACTTTGAAGTGCAAAAGGGAGACATCCTTTTAGCCGAGCCTTTTCTTGCAGATCCCAATTTTAAAAGATCAGTTGTGCTTATGTGCGAACACCAAGAAGAGGGTTCATTTGGCTTAGTATTTAACAGACCGGCAATGGTAAGTATAGAAGAAAGTAACGAAGTCTTTCTTACTGGTAATAATATCTATTTTGGTGGTCCTGTTGAGCAAAACACCTTGCACTTTATTCACAAATTCGATTTTCTAGAAGATAGCATAGCATTAAGAGATGGAGTTTACTGGAGTGGCAATTACGATCAATTAAAAGCACTACATGCCCAAGGAAAAGTACACCCTGGCACTTGTCGCTTTTTTATTGGTTACAGCGGTTGGGGTAGCGATCAATTACACAGCGAATTAAAACAAGATTCTTGGGTAATTGCTAAAACTAATCTCCAAATGCTGTTTGAGGTAGAGCCTGAAGAATTATGGAAAAATATATTAAGGTCAATGGGTAAAAAATATCAGGTTCTTTCAAATTATCCAACTGACCCCCGATTAAATTAATAACATTTTGTTAGCTTTGTGCTGCAAAAACACACCATTATGAACGAAGATAAGGATCCTAAAAAGGAAGGTACAGAAAACACTGAGAAGTCAGAAGAGCTGTTAAACCTGGAAAAAAGTGAGAAAACAGATACCGAAGAAAAACAAGAAGTTTCATCTGAAACAGTGCCAGAAGAAACTGAAGTTAAAGAAGAAGTATCTGCTGAAAGCGAAACTGAATCGGTAAAAGAGGAAGTTGCTAGTGAAACCCAGCCTGCTGCAGAAGCTGCAACTACAGAAGAATCTGACGATTCTGATGATAGCGAAGACGATGGTACTGATATTGAAGAAGAGGAGGATGAAGATCACGAAGAAGAAGATTTTTCAGTACTCACGCTGGATGAAATACTTAAGTTAAGTGCCGATCTTCTTAATGAAGATAACATTAAGAAGGCAGACAGAACGATGCGCAAGCTTCGTGAAGAAGTAAACCACTTCTACGACTCTGAGAAGTCCGAAGCTATTCTAGCTTACAAAGAACAAAACAACGGTTCTGTAGAAGGCTTTGAATATAAGCGTAGCAAAGAAATAGATACATTCTTCAATAACTTCAAACAACATAATACTAGAAGAAAAGAGAAGTATGAATCTATAAGAAAAGATAGAGAGAAGAATCTCGAAGCTAAAAAAGCCATTATTCAGGAAATAAAAGATATTACCAATACTCCTGATCAAAAAGGCGGTCTGGCAAAAATCAAATCACTACAGAAAAAATGGAAGGAAATTGGCCCGGTACCTCAACCAGAAGCCGAAGACCTTTATAATACATATAATGCCCTATTAGATTTATATTACGATCATAAGAGTATAGAATACGAATTAAAAGAAATTGATCGTAAGAAAAACCTCGATGCAAAACTTGAGCTTTGCGAAAAAGCAGAAGAATTAGCTCAGCAAGAAAACATTAACGAAGCTATTAAGCTTCTTAAGCATTTGCATGATGAGTACAAGTCTATAGGCCCTATTCCTAAAGAAAAATCTGACGAAGTTTGGGAAAGATTTAAAGCTGCTTCTGACGCACTTTACGATAAGAAAAGAGAGTTTGCAGAAGAATATAAAAAGCAACTTAATGATAACATGAAGGCTAAACAAGAGCTTTGCCTTGCTGTTGAGCCTTATACCAACTTCGATTCAGACCGAATTAAGGAATGGAATGAAAAGACAAAAGAACTACTAGAAGTTCAGAAAAAATGGGAAGCAATTGGTCCACTTCCAAGAGAAGTAGCTAAAAATATTAATAAGCAGTTCTGGGGTAACTTTAAAACCTTCTTTAACAATAAAGGTAAATTCTTTGAACGTCTTGAAGAACAAAGAAAAGAAAACCTTAAACTTAAAGAAGAGCTCTGCGAACAAGCTGAAGCTTTACAAGAAAGCACAGATTGGAACTCAGCAGCAGATTCTTTAAAATCACTTCAAAAGAAATGGAAAGAATTAGGTCCAGTTCCAGAAGCTCAAAGAGAATCTGTTTACAAGAGGTTTAAAGCTGCTTGTGACCACTTCTTTGAAAGAAAAAGAAATAAAAGAAGCAGCCAAGATAAAGAGTTTAAAGAGAATCTTAAAGCTAAGCAGGAGGTTTGTCAAAAAATCACAGACCTTGCAGAAGCTAACTCAGACGACACTGAGCAACTAAACAAATTAGTTGACGAATATTTGGCTATTGGTTTTGTTCCTAAAAGAGATATAAATAACATCCTAGAAGACTTTATCGCAGCTTTTGAATCTTTCTATGAAAATTATCCTGAAGAGGATGAGGATAAAAAAGAGAAGATCAAGCTTCAAGCTCATATGGATTTCTATGAGAAAGCTCCTCAACTTGGTTCTAAAATGAGACGCCAAGAACAGGCAATTAGAAAGAAAATTGATGCACTTCAAAGTGATATTTCTTTATGGGAAAACAACCTTTCTTTCTTTGCTAACTCTAAAACTGCTGATAAGCTTAAAAAAGAATTCAGTACTAAAATAGATCAAGCAAATAAAAAACTAGATGATCTAAGAGCTCAATTAAGAATTATTTCTAAAATCACTTAATAGACTCTTTACAATATAAAAAAGCGCTTTCTGTAATGGAAAGCGCTTTTTTTTGCTCAATACTTAAAATTACTGAATCATTATTTCTTAGTGATTTTTTCTATTGTAGATAATGAGCCATCAGCAGAATATATCTTAAAAATGTATAAACCAGCCTTAAACGTACTGTCGTGCATGTAAAGTTTAAGATTATGCTTTTGAGCTGGGTCTAATTCCTCATTAATAAATATCTTACCCGAAATATCGTACAAGGAGAAATACATACCACTATCAGACCACTGGTTCACAGAGAAATTAAACAACTCCTCAGATGGGTTTGGATAAACATCAACCTGAAAAGATGGAAAGTCAGTGTCAATATAAAAACTTACTCCACTTTTAGTTCCAGTATAAATAGAAGCATTATTTAATGTTTTATAAGGTATTGCCTCTAGTATGTTTAAAGTGCCATAACCTTGGAGGATATCAGAGTAATTAAAGGAAGTATCAGCATTAAATACATTAAAAGGCACCGCATTCGCAATCGTACTAATTTGATTGATTGAAAAATCAACTCGATCAATTATTCGCTCATCAACATTCGCCCTGATGTTAATATTCTTCGTACCAATTTCTGAATATTTGATAGTATCACCATCACTCAAAACCTTAATATCTTCATCCGTATCACCATTTACCAAGGTAAAAGAAGTAATCTTCAAATTCATAGAAAGATCAACTACTTGTACAGTAAAAGACAATCTACTTTCAGCTGCTCTTTCATCTTTAGCAACCAATGTTAAATCATATGTTCCTGCATCTTCGTAACCAGGAGATACAGTTACAATTCCTTCTCCTCCACCATTATCTACAAAAGAAACAAAATCTGGAATTGAATCTAATGAAAGATAAATCTCATCTTCATCCGCATCAGTTGCTTTTACAATTACACTCATTGTTGCTCCCTCCTGAATAAGAGGTTCATCTACATCGCTAATTACAGGAGCATTATTTTGTTCTTCAGTTTCATTTAAAAGCTTTAAAGGCTCTTCTCCTTTTGGTAGAATCTCAATACCTGAAATTTGATTAAAGCCCTTTACACTGTAAAAACTCATTTCAAGATTACCAGTTGCAAGTGTAACATCAAAGCTTTTAATTACAGCTTTATCATTACCAGATTCTAAAACCAAATCGTAGTTATTTAGCACTTGTTCATCTTGTATGGTTACATCCAGCAAACGATCTCCAGTGATTGATGAATAAAGATCTATCAAATGCAAATGAACTCTATATTCACCTGGATCAAGCGGAAATTCGAATGTTAAAAGCGAATCAGTTGCCCACCATACTTCCGTTTGATATAATCTGTCATTTTCTGTATTTTCAATATCTTCTATCCAATATGCGAATTCTGTGTTTGCTGTTCCTTCTGTAATAAAAGGTAGCAGAGGCTCAAAGCGCTTACCTTCATAGTAAGACTCTCCAGACTCTAAACCACCATCTAACCTCAGATTCGCAACTGTAGGCGTATCTTGTTCCTCAACTAATACATTAAAAGAGCGTGATAAAGTTGCGCCTGTATTATCGGTTACTTCCACATTTATTTGACTTAAACCTGTAAGATCTTTGCCTGGAGTTAGTGTGAGAGTAAACCTATTCCCAGTTCTTTGTATAATAATGTTTTCATCTGGAATAATTTCTTTGTTCTCAGACTCAACGGAGATATTCAAATTATTGAAATCGCCCGAATATGAAAGACGAAGATTAACAGGGCCTAAAGTTTCATTTTGAGTTAGAATTACATCTGATATTTTGGGAAAATTAAGCTTTTCTGTAATTCTAAATGTGCGAAGTACATCATCTGCAGGTAAATAACTTTCGTCACCATTTTGATAAGCTTTTACTGTTACTATACCAAAGTCAGTTAGAGTTAAGTAATTGCCACTTAATTCTGCAGGACCTGAAATGAGTTCAAAAGAAACTGGTAATCCCGAACTTGATGTAGCATTCAATTCAATGGGAGAATCTACAATTGTAACACTACCTAATGACTCAAAATCAATCACTTGGTTTAAAGCATCAGGAGTTTCAGCAGCTAGGTGTTGCTCTCCAACTGGTAAAATTTCAACTGCTGAAATTTTACTGTATCCATTGATATTTCTAATCTCTAGCTCAAGGTTTCCATCCATTAAAACTTTATCGAATGATTTAACTATTACTGCAGACTTACCTACTTCTTCTATTATATCGAAATCATCAAGAACAATTTCTCCTTCTAAAAGAATATCCATTATTCTATCTCCGGGATTGCTATAATGCCAGTCTGCAAAATGTAAATGAATAGAATACTCACCTTGCTTTACAGGAAAAACATATTTTGTAACTGTTGTCTTTCCCCATATTTCATACTGGTACAAAGCATCTGACTCAGTGTTTGCAATTGGAGTTGATAAGAATGAATTTCTTGCTTCACCTTCTGTAAGGTAAGGTAACATTGGTAAAAATGTTTTGCTTTCGTATACAGACGTTCCTGTTGCTAAACCAGCATCTACTCTTAAAGTACTACTAGTAAATTGACCTACTAATACATTAAATTCCTGTGTATCGGCAGTAGCAACACCATCAGTTGCAATAACACTAAGATTAACTGTTCCTTCTGAACCTGATATAGTTTCTATTGTAAGTACTCTATTTAAGCCAGAACCTGTTATATTAATATTTGAAGCTGGTATTATTGCTTCGTTATCTGAAGTTACTTTGAAGGTTACTGCTGCAGGATCGATACCACCATATGTAAAAGATACTCCGACTTCAATTGTTCTTCCTCCTATTCCTGTTTGATCTTCTATGTTACTTATGGTTATTTTTTTTTTTACTGAAAAAGACCTCGTTTTTGCAACGGCTTTATAATCAGTATTACCATTTTGGTAAGCCCTAACAGTAATATCTCCAACTCCTGTAAAATGTATTACATTACCATTTAGATAGGCTGGTCCAGAAACTATCTCAAAACCAACTGCCAAACCAGATGAAGCAGTAGCGGCTAGTTCAAATGCACCATCGCTTAAGAAATGATCATCAATTGCAGGAAAGCTTAATGTTTGAGATGACTTATTATCTTCATATGGCCAAGCAACCCCTTCCATTTTGCCATACATAAATAATGCTCCAGGTGTTCCTCCCCAAGGACCCAGGTTAATATCAAAACTACCTGCTCCTGTAGGGTTCGAATCGTACTTTCTAATACCTGATTTTTCCCTTGTATAAACAGATTTGATGTAATCATCTTGATAATACATATTAGCCAATGCCATCCATCTGTCTGTATCTACAGTTAGTTTTTTACCAGATGGTACTGAGTAACCATCAATATTATAGCTACCCCATCTTCTAACGTTACCATAAGAGCCATCAAAATGCTTTAAGAAGGTTGTTATTATTTTCTTTAATCCTTTAGATGAAGTTAACTCAATACTTTTTCTCCAAACTCTACCAGCAGTTTTTGAATGGAAATATTTGTTGTATTCACTTGTTCCAGGAGTTAATTCCCAATCATACAAGCTTTCAAAATTTGCATCATTTCTTAGGTTTCTTTCATATGCATCTACCATATCTATAATATTACCAATGGCAACCGATGCGTACATTAATCCTTTTTGAGGGTCTGAAGAATTACCTCTATGAAAATCAGAAAAAGTACCATCAGAGAAAGTACCATATACCATCCATTCTTTTATCCATCTCTTACCAGCTTCTAATTGCTTGTAAGCAGCATCCTTATGTTTGGTATTTTCTTTTAAGAAGATACTTGCTCTCATTACATATCTCCACATCGCCGTGGTTCTATTTGAGTAAGATTCATTGAGACCATATGCTCTATATGGTGAATTATCCCATGCTAAACCTCTACTTCTATCTATCCACGAACCTACAGGTACTTCTGAATAATCTTCGGATGCATATTTTGGAAAAACTATAGTAGTGTATTGAATAAGAAGATCATAGTAAAAATTTGAAGCATTAAATAACCAAGTCTCAATTTTATCCTTTTCACTAGCTGAATATACAGTACTACTTTTTGTGTAGTCATATGCATTAAGTACTGTATTTAACCAACATGCTATAAAAAAACCTGGATTACGATCGTAGAAAGGACTTGATAATGACCATCTTTTTCTATTAGAAAAATCTAGCCATTCATTATTAGCATACCACAAGAGTTCTGTTTTAACAGCTGTGGCAAATTGCTTTCCATTTTTGCCAGAAATAGCACCATTGTCTCCACCAATAAGAAGGTAGGTTAAACCCGCATTCATCAGAGATATTGCACCATAATCATTTCTGGAAATATTAGGTCTTGGCTCTCTGTTATCAACTTGTACAGTTCTGTTTGTACACCATGCAGAGCTAAGTTCAGTAATTTGCTTATTTAAGCCTTGAGACACATCATAATTAGTAAATCTATCATTAGCAGAATTGTTAGCTGCAGTTATTGCATCTGCTAAAATTCTATCCCAATCTCCAGGGCTATTAGTCGTAACATCTCCTTTAGATTTATACATTGTTTTGCCAGCATCAATGCCAGCTCGTTGACGCCATATAGCTATTTCTTCTTCTGAATAGTTGAGACCCTCTTGGGCATTTACTCTAGAGATAGAAAAAAAATATAAACTAAAAACGATAAAAAAGTTTAAGTAAAATGTTTTACTCATTATGAAGGCTGAGTTAATTCTAGAAAACTTAGCGTGGTAGTTGGAATTAAAAGGTATTTAATTGTTAGAATGAATATTCTGTTAGTACTAATGATCGGTCTCTATCATTTTCCTTCTGTGAAAGGATATTAATATATGTTAATTGTGAGCAAATTTAAAAAAGTATTGCTCTAATAAAAAAACAAAAGATATAAGATTGCTAATATTACATTGAATTATTCCTTTAAAATCGTACCAAAGTTCTATATCATTATTAAAAAATTCATATTAGCTTAAGACCATCATTATTAATATAGAGAATAGAAATTCATAACTAAATAATGGGATTTAAACTCTATAGGAAGGACGCTTGATAAATAGTTAACAATTTGAATGTTTTTGTTACTTAGTTTTAAGATATAAAAAAACATTGATTAATCATATAACCAATGTTTTTTTAATTTTTTATAAACAATCTGCTTTTGGCATTGTTAATACATTATTCAACGCTTCTATAACTGTCATTACTGAAGTACGATCCGCTTAACTATTTTTTGACTTCCTAATTGAACATTGATTAGGTAAAAGCCTTTATTAATTTGGCTTACATTAATTGTTTTTTCAGTATCATATGAGGTGATTTCATCACTGTATAAGATTCTGCCGTTTAGATCTATTAAATGTATTTGACCTGTTTCTGAGATTTCTGTGTCAATTGATACATTGATGTATTCTGTTGCTGGGTTTGGATACACATCCATTAATATTTCTGCACTCGCAACTGCATCATCACTAATGTCGCTTGAATTTTTGTAAGATGGGTCATTAATTTCTACAATTTCAATATAATCTACCATGGCCCAGCTTATTGCTGATTCTATGGCTAAAGAATATGTACCTGGTTCATATTGTTTCAGTGCTGACTCTACAGTTCCCCAAGTACTTTTTCCGAAGTTCGAAACCAAACCTGAAACACTTCCATCTAATATTGTAAACTCTTCTTTTACGCCTTCTATATAATATTTATATCCGTCTGGAATGTAAGCAGTATAGTTAAAATAGTTACCAGCTCTCAAACGAATTCTTACTACATAATAAGAAGTTTCTGGTATATCAAACGAAAACTTAATTTTATCCCCAACATCATAGAGCGTTACTGCTGCATCATTACTAAAGATATCACTTGATATAACTTTTACCTTGCTCTTACTCCCTTTATCGGATACTGTGGTATAATTTGTCTCCGCTTCGATTATTCCTGAGGTATATTCTTCTTCGCTGTCATTACTGTTATCAGTTGGGGTTTCTTCACTTGAGTTATCATCTGTTGAACCTGAACCTGAGCTAACTCCTACTACCTCAATATAATCTATCATTCCCCATGATGATAAAGCTTCTATATCCAAAGTATGGGTTCCGGCTGATAATTCCTCTTGTTCTGATTTCATGGTTCCGAAATAAGAGATACCAAAACTACCGCTTCTTGATGATAATGTTGACTTATCTCCTTCTAGTTCTATATCTGCTCTGTCTAAGTAAAAATTATATCCATTTGGCCAATAAGCTGTTGAGCTTGATACATTTCCTGATCTTACTCTTACATTGATTTGATATAACCCGTCATTTTCTAATGTAAAAGTGTATCTCACTTTATCGCCTTTATCATATAAGTTCAAGCCTTGTCCGTCACTTAATACACTTGAACCACTTGATGGTTGCACTTTACTCTTTGAACCACTATCTGTTATTATTTGATAATCGCTACTTTCTGCTTCTAATAATATACTTACTTCTATACCTGCATTATCTCCACTACTATCCCCAGTATTGGTTTCGTCTGTTTTTTCTGCTACAGCATTTCCTGACAAACTTATCAAGTTACTTCCTGATGTTTTATCAGACGTAATTTCTAACTCTGCATCATGACTACCAACTGCAGCTGGTTTGTAAGTCACTTTAAATGTAGTTTTACCATTAGCAGCAATTGTACCTGAGTAACTAGCAGAAAACTGACTACTATTTGATGTGATCTTACTGATGGTTAATGTAGAGTTTCCTGTATTTTGGATGGTTACTTCTTTAGTTACACTTTCTCCTAAAGTCACTTCGCCCATATCCATACTAGATGCCACACTTAATATTTTTGTAGTTGCCGGCTTTGAGCTACTTCCACTGTAAGGCCATGCTTTACCTTCCATTTGACCAAACATGAACAATGTACCTGGGTGGCTTCCCCATGAGCCTATGTTAATTGGATAACTTCCTGCTCCTGTTGGGTTTGAGTTATATCCTTTTGTTCCACTTTTTGTTCTTGTATAAACCGATTTTATATAGTCATCTTGGTAATATAAATTCGCTAGAGAAACCCAACGATCCATTTCTATTTTTCTAGGAGCTGTTGAAGGTGCAGAATAACCATCTATTACATAACTACCCCAACGTCTTGTGCTTCCATAGCTTCCATCAAAGTGTTTTAGATAAGTTGTAATGATTTTCTTTATACCTTTTGCTTCTGATAACTCCAAGCTTTTTCTCCAAGCTCTTCCTTTAGTTGATGATGGAAAGTATTTATTATATTCTGAAGTACCTGGCTTTAATTCCCACTCGTATAAGTTCTCATAATCTGAATCTGATTGCTGGTGTCTTACATAAGCATCTACCATATCTATTATACTTCCTAATGCTACTGAAGTATAAGACAAACCTTTTTGTGGGTAGCTTGTACTTCCTCTGTGAAAATCGGCAAAGGTTCCGTCTGCAAATGTTCCAAAGGTTATCCATTCTTTCACCCATCTTTTTGCTGCGCTAATTTGTGTTTTTGCCTGACTTGCATGAGTACTATTATCTTGTAAAAGGATACTTGCACGCATTACAAATCTCCACATTGCTGTGGTTCTATTTGAGTATGATTCGTTAATGCCGTATCCAATATATGATGAGCCTGTCCAAGCTTCTCCTCTTAAATTATCTGGCCATGAGTTAGCCGTTACAGAATATTCATTAGATGCGTAATTAGGAAATACAAGCTTAGTATATTTAACTAGCATGCTGTAGTAAAACTTACTTGCGTTAAGCAACCAAGTTTCGATTTTTGCTTTTTCTGATGAGCTGTAAACGCTACTTTCTTTTGTATAATCATAAGCGTTTACTAGGGTATTTAACCAACATGCAATAAAGAAGCCTGGGTTACGGTCGTAAAATGGATCTGATAATGACCATCTTTTGCTGTTACTAAAATCTAAATATTGATTGCTTGAGTACCACAACATCTCTGTTCTAACGGCCTTGGCAAAATCAGTTCCTTTTTTGCCTGATATGCTTCCTCCATCTCCACCTATCATTTGGTATACAAAACCTGCATTTTGGATAGATAAGGCTCCGTAATCTCTGCTGTTTATATTTGGGCGGGGTTCTTTATCATCTATTTGTGACTTTCGGCTTGTCGCATCACTTAGCTCTGTGATTGGAGAATTTAAACCTTTTGTTAAATCGTAATTGGTATATCTATCATTGGCAGAGTTACTTACTGCTGTTAAAGCATCTGCTAATATTCTATCCCAATCTCCAGGACTATTACTACTCACATCTCCGGTACTCTTATACATCGTCTGTCCTGAAGATAATCCAGCGCGTTGGCGCCATACTGATAATTCTTCTGAACTATAATGTAATCCTGACTGGGCTTGTAATTTTAGACAAATAATGAAAAAGCTGGTACAAAAAATTACAACTGTTTTTCCTAAAATAGACTGAAAGCGCAAACTTACTTCTTTAACCATCACAAAAAATGAAGTATTTCGTACAAAAAATTAAAAAGCTGGTTACCTATAAATCTCTCTGTTAAAGCAAGTCAATTGGTTGATATTAGTTAGGTGTTTTTTTATTTAATATTTGTTAATTAGGATATTTACAATCAAAATTTGATTAAGAATATTTGAAAAAATAGGAATTATAGGTCTATTCAACAGTTACAGTGTATAGTTAAAACCATGCCAAACTAGCAATACGCCCAGTAGATTTAATAGAACGTTGACATAAAAAAAAGAGCGGTTTGACCTTAGATTAGGCCAAACCGCTAACTATTTTTAATAATTGAAATTATTTATTTAATCATTACTCTTTTCACATTTTTAACCCCACCAATTTGAACATTTAATAAATAAAAACCTTTGGTAAAGTTTGTGACATTAATAATCGTTTCAGAATCAAAGGAAGTTACGTCTTCACTATAAACAACTTTACCAAAACTATCCATCAAAATAATTTCTCCATATTCATCAGTATTAGTATCTAAGCTAACTTTTAATATATCTGATGTTGGATTAGGATATACACTTACATTTAAGTTGTTTAATTCTTCAGAAGTTAATTCGCTAGCTAATGTTGAAGAAGCATCAGACTCTTTCAATGAAGCATTATCAACTTCTATAATTTCAATGTAGTCGATTAAAGACCAACTAATAAGTGCTTCAACTTCCAATGCATGCTCACCTTCATCTAAGTTTATTAAGTTAGACACAACAGTACCCCAAGTACTTTTTCCAAAACTTTCGTCTAGTGCAGAAATACTTCCATCTTCAATTGAAAATTCAGTTTTCTCACCGTCTACGCTGTATACATATCCAGTCGGTATATAACTAGATGTGTTTAAGTAATTACCTGCTCTTAATCTAATTTTTAAAATGTAAGTAGTAGATTTTGGAACTGTAAAACCTATTTTAACTTTATCACCAGCATCATAAAGCTTTACTGCTTGATTATTACTTAACATAGCAGATTCCTCATCAGCTTTTTCGACATTGCTTTTACTTCCAGAATTTGTTACTACCTCATAGTTAAGCTCTGCTTCTAAAAGTTCAGTGTATTTTTCTGGAGCTTTTCCAATACCTGTGAGTGAAATTGTTTCTATAACTTCTTCTCCAGCAAATACTTTAAACTCTCCACTATAGCTTTTTTCTTCTAAAGGATTAAACCCAATTGTGATTTCAACTCAAG
>PBYL01000100.1 GCA_002729595.1 Thalassovita sp.
AGCGCGCCTCGTTCTGCATCTTTAGCGACTGTACCTAATGGTACTTCTAAAATAATATCTTCTCCTTGTGAGCCAGAACTACCAGCACCACCACCATTTTCTCCATTATCTGCGAAGATGTGTTTACGGTATTTAAGATGAAGTAAAGTCCACATATTTCTATTCCCTCTTAATATAATATGGCCGCCTCTACCACCATCTCCACCATCAGGACCACCCTTGGGTACGTGTTTTTCTCTTCTAAAATGTACCGATCCGCTACCTCCTGAACCCGATCTAAAATAAATTTTTACGTAATCAATAAAATTTTCTGCCATATCCCGTTTACTTATCTAAATAATAAAACCCTAAAAATAATTTTATCAAAATTTTATTTTATGAAAAACTACCGTTTCTACTTTTTCATTTTCTTCGCTTTATTGTTTACAAAAAATGTGTTTGCACAAGCTCCACAAAATGTAATAAAGCTTAACATTTTTAGCCCAATAGTACGCACATTATCAGTATCTTATGAAAGAGCATTAAGTACTGACAACAGTTTCCAAGTGAATGTTCTTTACACTGGTTATTCTATTGATGATACAAAGTTAAGAGGTTTTGGTATTACTCCAGAATATCGCTTCTATCTTTCTGAGTCCAAAGATGCTCCAGCAGGTTTTTATATTGGTCCATTTTTACGTTACCAAAATCTAAACTTAGAAATTGAAGGTACTACTGATGAAGCTACATTATCTACTTTTGGTGGTGGTTTGCTAATTGGTGGACAATGGTTATTTAAAGATAAAATATCACTTGATACATTTATAGGCCCCTCATATAATGCAGGAAGTGTTGATGTAAAAGATGGAGCTGATGAAGATACTTTCAGTACAGGTATTTTCTCTGGATTTGGAGTAAGATTTGGCGTTACTGTAGGTTACGCATTCTAAATAAAAAAAGCCTGAGCTAGATTAAGCTAACTCAGGCTTTTTATCTTCTACTTTTTTATATTATAAGCTTTCTATCGTATCTGATAGATTCGCAAAAATCTCATCTATACTTCCAATTCCTTTTACAGAAACAAACTTATCTTGCTCTTTGTAATAACCTGCCACAGGAGCTGTTTTGTTTTCATACTCATGTACTCTGGTTCTTATTAAACCTTCATTCTGATCATCTGGCCTACCCGAAGTTTTACCTCTTTCTAATAACCTTGTAACCAACTCTTCTTCAGATACTTCTAGAGCAATCATTCCAGAAATTGCCAAGTCATTTTTTTCCATAAGACTATCTAGTGCTTCAGCTTGTTTAACAGTTCTTGGAAAACCGTCAAAAATAAAGCCTTCTGCATCTTTATTATCTTTAAGCTTATGGTCAATCATGCCAATTACAACTTCGTCTGGAACCAGTTTACCTGCATCCATTAGTTTTTTTGCTTCAAGTCCTAATTCTGTACCTGCTGCAATCTCGGAACGTAATAAATCTCCAGTTGAAAGGTGTACTAAGTTGTACTTTTCCTTTATTTTCATACTCTGGGTTCCTTTTCCGGCGCCTGGAGGGCCAAATAGTACGATATTGATCATTTTATTTTTTATTTAATAGAATGTTGTTCACCTGTATAGTATTAATGATCTTGAAATCAAATATAGATCATAACATTTCTATTTTCAAACTAATTATTTTTTTGTTAAAAAGGTTATAATCACAACATAATTAAGCCATCTAATTCAAAAACACTTTAAATGAAGAAGAAAATCACGATTTGGACTGTGGTTCTACTCATTATCGGGAGCATTGTCTATCTATCAATTTATTTCTTTTTAAGTCCTTCGCATAATCTCCAAGGAATCTATCTTGTACCTCAAGATGCTATTTATATTATTGAAACTGATGAACCTGTCGAAAGCTGGTTAACCATAAGATCTAGTAAAATCTGGACTCATTTGGAAGGCAATCAATTCTTTGCAACTCTTACAGAAAGTATTAATAGCTTAGATACGCTAATACAAGAAAACAAAATGCTAATCTCAATTTTAGGCTCAAGAGAGGTTTATATATCTGCTCATATGACTAAAAGCAATGATTATGACTTTCTATATGTAGTTGATTTACAGCGAGTATCTAAGCTCAGTCCGCTAAAAACTTATATAGAATCCCTCACCTCAGAAGGCTTTAAAACTACTTTTAGAAAGTATGAAGAGCAGGAAATTATAGAACTCTTAGACTTAGAAACTAGAGAAACTCTCTACATGTCTTTTTTAAATAATCAATTGGTGATTTCATATACTCATACGCTTGTAGAAGCTTCCATTCGAGAAATGAATGCTCCTATAATCGGTCGTGATCTGCAATTTTTAGACGTAAGCAAAAAGGTAGATTATAGCGATATGTTCAGGCTTTACATCAACTATAACTATTTAGACGATTATTTGAGCATATACTCAGAAGATGAAGAAAATTATGGCAAATACTTAAGCGATGTATTAAGATATTCTGCCTTAAGTGTAGAAACCACAGATGATGATAAAATATCTATGGAAGGCTTTACAAGCATAAATAATAATGAGAATTCTTATGTAAAAGCTTTATTAGAATCTGGCAAAGGCAGCCTAGATATATTAAATGTAGCTCCGCTAAGAACAGGTTTTTACCTTGGCATTGGCTTCAATAATTTTAGAGGTTTTATAGAAAATTTCGAAAATGTTTATAAAAAGGAAGAAGCTGATTACAATGAGTATATGCAAAACATGGATAGAGTGGAACGCTTTCTTGATATTGATTTGCAGAAAAACTTTTTCGATTGGATAGACGATGAACTGGCTTTCATTCAAACCCAACCTGGCAAGCTTGGTAAAGACAATGAGTTTCTGGTGGTTTTAAAGGCCAAAGATGGTGATGATGCTACTAAAAACCTTGATTTTATAAGCGAGCAAATTAGAAAAAAAACTCCTGTAAAATTCCGTCAATTAGATTATGGAGGTTATCAAATAAAATATCTGTCTGTAAAAGGGTTGTTCAAACTAATTTTAGGTAAGCTCTTTTCTAAACTGGAAAAGCCTTATTATACTGTAATTGATAAGTATGTCATTTTTAGCAATCATCCTCAAACTATCAAAAGCATTATCGACGATTACAATGCTAAAAACACACTTTCTAATAGTGAAAACTTCAATAAATTCCTCAAAAACTTTGATAGTAAATCGAATGTATTTGCCTATGTACAAACTCCTGTGATGTTTGAAAACCTAAAAGGCATGGTAAACCCAGAAACATGGACAGACATTAGAAAAAACAAAGATTACATCAACTGCTTTTCTGATTTAGGATTTCAAATTAGTAATGATGGTGACCTATTTTCTTCTAAATTTTTTGTGCAATTTCAAGACCTTTCAGAAGTAAAGGCTCTAGAAGAAGAGTTAGCTGCGACAGTAAAACCATTCGATATAAATGAGCTTGACTCTATTATGCAGCTCACTTTATTGGAAAAAGACGATGAGCTCGTAATTGAAGAAATTAGTCCAGACGATCTGGATGCTAAAAAGTATCAAGAATATTTTGATAATGGCAACTTAAAAGTTGAAGTAGCTCTAAAAAATGGTTTAAAAAACGGTACCTACAGAGAGTATTTTGAAAAAGGCAGCATCAAAATTAAGGGCAAATACAAAAATGATGTGATGGATGGTATTTGGAAAATTTATGATGAAAAGGGAAATGTGATGGAAAGAAAAAGGTATAGAAATGGAAAAGAATTGTAATTGATCGTAACCCTTCAATCAAAAGCTACGTAAATATAAGGCTGCCTTAGATTAAACTACCTGCCCATATCGGCAGGGTTTAAATTTTTTTATAAATACAAAAACCAAGTTATTGTGAGTGAAGAAGAAAACAAAATAAGAAAAGCCTTTGCGAGAAAGGATTGGAGCGAAATTAAAAGCGCAAACTCATGGGTTATTTTTAAAGTAATGTCGGAGTTTGTAGAAGGGTTTGAAAAACTTGAAAGAATAGGACCTTGTGTATCAGTATTCGGCTCAGCTCGTGCAACCCCAGATAGTAAAGTGTATAAAATGGCCGAAGAAATAGCCGCTAAATTAGTAAGACATGGTTACGGCGTAATTACTGGTGGAGGCCCCGGAGTAATGGAAGCTGGAAATAAAGGTGCAAACACTGAAGGGGGAAAATCAGTTGGTTTAAATATAGAGCTTCCATTTGAACAAGGAGGTAATATTTATATTGATCAAGATAAACTCATCAACTTCGATTATTTCTTTGTGAGAAAAGTGATGTTTGTAAAATACTCTCAAGGTTTTATAGGCATGCCCGGTGGCTTTGGAACATTAGATGAAATATTCGAAGCGATAACATTAATTCAAACTCGAAAAATCGGCAAATTCCCAATTGTATTAGTTGGAAAAGAATATTGGACTGGTTTGCTAGGTTGGATTAAAGAAACCGTTCTCGGTAAATATCAATACATCAATCCGGTAGACTTGGAATTATTTAGTATTGTAGATACTGCAGATGAAGCGATAAAAGTGATTGATGACTTTTATTCGAAATATTTACTTTCACCAAATTTTTAATTCTTGAAAAGAATTCAATACATCATATTATTATCTCTTTTCTTGGGTGTAATCCTTTATAACCTTATAGAGAAAGATTACATCTCGTCACTTAGAAATAATCTGGACAAGGATGCAAAGTATGCTTCTGAGCGAAGTAATGCCTTTTTTCCTTCTCCTGTTTTCTTTTGTGAAGAAGAAATTCCTCTCACCGAACCTGATGTACTTGAAAGATTTAACAAAGAACTGAATCTGTACATAAAATACAGATCGAATACCAAATTACTATTTAGAAGAGCAGAAAGATGGCTACCTCAAATTGAAAAAGTTCTCGAACGACAGGGGCTGCCAACCGATTTAAAATATCTGGTGGTTGTAGAAAGTGCTTTTACCAATGTTACATCTAGGCGTGGTGCTGCTGGTTTTTGGCAGATTAGAGCAATTACAGGCCGAACGCTAGGTCTAAAGATAAATGAAGAAGTTGATGAAAGATTAGAACCTATAAGAGCTACTTCAGCGGCTGCAAGGTACTTTAAACTAGCTTATAAAAACTTTGATAACTGGACCATGGCTGCGGCTTCTTACAATATGGGCATCAGCGGTCTTGAAAGACAGGTCAAAAAGCAAAAACCAGATACATTTTACGACCTCAAACTCAATAAAGAAACTTACAGATATGTCTTTAAAGCCATTGCTTTTAAAGAAATTTATGAGAATCAGGCTAAGTATGAGTTCGCCCCCCAAATTGCTCAAAGTCCTGATGATGACCTGAAAAGTTTCGAATTAGACCAATCTATTGAAGATTTAAGCGAGTTTGCCAAAATGCACCTCACCCATGCTGATAGTATTAGGAAATATAATCCTTGGATTGTGGGTAATAAAATTCTATTAGACAGAGATCAAGAAATAACATTGTATTTTCCTGAAGTTAAAGTTGATAGTATCCAGCTTTCGGCAACAGAATTAAATCCAGTTGAAGCGGAACAAGCAGGCATATTATCAGATCAAGATATGCAGTCTAAATAGAACCAATCATTACGAAAGCTCCCCAGAAGATAGGGTCATCAAACTTTTCACGTAATTCTCTTTTGGCTTCTCTAAAAGCAGTTCGCTTATCCATCTTTTTAGATAACCAGTTTCTATAGAAATTCACCATTAATTCCTGAGTGGCTTCATCTGAAACCTTAAACAAACTCATAATTAATGACTTTGTACCTGCCACCAAAAAAGCTCTTTGCAAACCATATACACCTTCGCCTACTTTATTTTCACCTCTGCCTGTTTCGCAAGCACTTAAAACCACCAATTCTGTTCCTTCTAAATTGAGGTTCATTGCCTCATAAGCGGTTAGAACTCCCGGCTCTTTGTTAAATGCATATACATTACCAGAAGCCATTAAATCTCCGGCATTGCTCAATAGTAAACCAGACCTCAATAATGGATTATTTACGACTTCTTCTCCTATTTTGCCACTAGCTTTATTTTCTTCGTCTGGCATAAAAAAGCCATGAGTTGCTATGTGAAAAATTTTAGGATGCTTCAGTTTTTTAACTTCTTCTTCAGTAGCATTTCGGTTAATAAAACTTGCTGTGCTTGTAGAGGTAGCTGATTTTAATAAAGAATCTAATTTAGCAACTTCATGCTGCGTACCTGGCAATTGAGATATTTGTCGCTCATTGTACAAAGCATATTCAGATTCTTTTAAATCTTTGTAGAATACAGGGTTTCCAAAAAGTGCAATTTCATCAGTTGTGCCATCACCACTACTTTCCTTTCTAGTTAGCAAATCACTTGTACTACTTATCAAAATCATATTGTTATGGTCAAGTACAAAGTTGCCATCTGGATGCCTCATAGCTTCCAAATTAATCTGGTTAAATACACCATCTGCAGAAAGGTAAATCTTAGTACTCTCTGGTAACTTATCGTGTACAGGCTTCCAATAATAGTTATATGAGTTTTCGTCTTCGATATTATAGATAATACAATACCTGTAATACCTTAAATAGTTAGATTCCAACAAGTTACCTTTTGGCAATATAACCACTTCAGGCTTTTTCTTACCTGATTTTAAAATCATAGCCGCATAGATTACAGAATCTGAAAATGTTTTATCAAAATGTCTGTATCTTATAATTTCAATAGCAGCCTCTCCTTTTTCTAGAGACTTTTGCACATCTTTCCAATTGCGGTCTTCATGGTGAGACGACTCATTAAAAATAGCCGATCTGCTTCCTAGTTCTTTTTCAATTTCTTCAATTTCTTTTTCAAGGTCTTTGGGATCTATATCTGCTTCTTTTAGCTGATCATTTCCCATAGCAAGCACTTTGGTGAGCATTTCTTTCTTCTCCGTCCACTCATTGTAGTGGTTAATAAGCACACTATCATTACTATTTAGAATCTGGTTTCTCACCTTTATAGAAGAGCTCAACAAAAGTGATTTTGTGCCCATTGTATTATTGAGCACTTCTCCAATTAGCTTTTTATTCTTGTTTTTGGCCACTCTAGAAAGCGCCATGTTATTAAAGAATTCAAAATCAGTTCTGATTTTATTCCAAAACCTAGCTTTTTCTCTATCCGATAGCGCAGGAAAAAAGTCGTTGATATAGGTAGTGTAGTTATCCAGTACTTCTTGAGTGTATTTCTTAGATTTTTTAAACTTATCCATCAAATAAAAGCTTCTACCCATTCTGGCAGTAGCTTGCACATATTCAGGATGTTGTTTGTTAAAAATCTTTTTATAAACATTTCTAGAGTTATTGTAAAACTCGTTAGCAACCTCAAATTCACCTTTTTTCAGTTGAACATCACCCTTCAACAATTCAATTTCTGCACTATTAGTGTTTATATCCGTTTTTAAGCGATCTATCCAAATTTGATTTGAAACCTCTAAATTCTTGATTGCCTCATCGAGTTTATCGTTTTCTGTTTGAATCAAAGCAAGGTTCTTCAGGGCTTCAGCATATATCGGATTATCCTTTCCTAAGTTTTGTTCTATAATTGAAAGAGATTTACCCATAAGCGATTCCACTTCTTCAAAGTCTGCTCCACTGTAAAGCTTAGTTAATGCGAGATAAGAATATGAGTTAGCTAACTCAATATGGTTTTCACCAAAAACCTTTTTTTCTATACTTATCGCATGATTTATTAATGATTCTGCCCCCTCATAATCGCCGATAGCATTGTCAATTTCTGCATGTATCACCAAACTCTCAACTACCTGCATCGAGCTATCGCCAAAAATCTGTTCTGCAATCTTTTGTGCTTTGTTTACAAAAGTTTCTGCATCAACATAATCACCTTGTATTTGAGCAAGTCTTGCTAATTGATTGTAAGGCTTAATTAAAAATCTTGTTGAGTCTCCATATCTATGCTCACGCACTTCAGTAGCTTCTAATAGCATATCTTCTGCTTGCCTAAAGCGCTCTGTTTTTAGATATAAATATGCTAGCTCATCTACAGCAGATGAGTTTGTTCTTGCATTAACTGTCTTATCATAAAATCTCTGCGAGCGGGCTAGTAAACTTTCTGCTTCATCAAACAAGCCCATTAAAGCAAAGTATCTTGCTGCGGTTTCGAGTGCTTGTGAGTATTCAAAAGAGTGAAGTTTTTTATCAAAATTCTCGTCAAAAATGCGAAGAACATCATCAATCTTTTTATCTGCCTCATTAAACTCTCCCATAGATAGCTCTAGGTTAATGAGTCTATCCATAGAAGCGGCGTAGTTTACATGTTCTTCTCCAAACTTCTTCTTCTTAATATCAACAATCTGATTGTAAAGTTGGCGAGCTCGGTTATAGTCACCCATAATTTCGTGATACTCAGCAAACTGACCTAAGAAAAAAGTATAATCAACATGCTGAGGAACAATTCGCTTTGATATTACACCATAAAAACTAGCTTTTAAAAGTGTATCAGCAGTTTCGAACTGATTAGTAAAATTCATGAAATAATCAGCCAACTTCATATCTGTATAATAAATCTGCAAAGCTGAATCGCCATAAATTTTCTCTTGGGTTGCTTTTAACTCTAATAAATACCTTTTCGCTTCATCATTAGCTTCTCTGGCAAGCGACACATCATACAATTGCTGCAATAAGCTCACTCTCTCCTTATGATTTAGAGGAACCTTCTGCTCACTCTTATATAGTTCAACTAATAGGTCATTTGCTACCTCAAAGTTCTTATTATAATATTCTTTTTTAGCATCAATTCTTCTCGAAACTGCATGTTTCGCATTTGCCTTTCCGTAGTATTTTGATGTATTCGTTCTAATCTCCCACTGCTCAAGCTTGCTTTTACCACTATATGTAGCGATATAATGATCTATTAAAGTCTCTTGAATATCCATATACAAAGTATGCACAAGACTCAACTTCTTTTCTGCCAAGAAAAGATTCTTCTCTAACTTCTTCCTAATCTCTTTGGGATCATCTTCTCGGGCAATCATCAACTTGCATATGCTGTGTTGATTTTGGATAAAAGCAGGATCTTTGGTGCTTAACTGCATTCTAATCCATATATCTGCATCGTCGTATAATCTTGCAGCTAACTCATAATCACCTATTTCTCTTTGAATATCAGCTTCCAATATCAACACCTCAGCATATTCTCTCTTTCGTCTCCTAACTTGAAATGCATCTAGTTTTCGATCTTCAACCTTGAGCGAAGCCTCATTAAAGTAAGACTCTTTACTTACTATGCGCTTTAGTTTGATTTCTTTTAATGCCGGTAAAACTTTATTTGCCTGCTCAAAAAGCCCTTTTTTAAATAATATTTGTGCCTCAGCTTCTAAGATCGAAGCTTTAAAGTAAGCATCGGTAATTACGTTGTTACCATCTTTTTCAGATTCTAACTCATGTATTATGTCTTTGGCAAATGTTAGATAACTTTCTGCTGTAATTATATCAGAATAATAGATGTACAAAAGAGAAGCATCTAAAACAGCTTTGGCATACAACATTGTGTGTTCTCCTTTGTATGCCTTCTTCTTTAATACTTCTGTGAGTATTGCTTCAAATTCGCCATATTCACCTAAAGCAATTAAATATTTTAAAGACTGCATTTGAGCCTTTACAATTGCCAAACCTTTTCTGTTTCTATGGAGATATTCAACTGTACGCTGTGTTTTATCTAGCGCTTTTTTGTAGCTACCTTCTTCAAAATAGCGTTCAGCAATTTCTAATGCATGCTCATATTTTTGTGAGAAAGCAGAAAAAGTAGAACAGAAAAAAAATATATATAAAAAAATCAGACGCATCATTAAGTGTTTTCCACAATTCTTGAACTGCTAAATTGTGTTAACCAATAACGCAACTGATTAAAAATTCTTGAAAAACATATTGAAATAAAAGCAGTATTTATTTACAAGTACCTAGTCTAAGCCAGTCATTTTCTCACTTATCTGCCAAAGTCTGTTACAGTATTCATCATTTAAGGCATCTTTCATGGGTTTTGTAGATTTCTTTTTTTTGAAATAATGCCCATTTTGCTTTATAACTTCGTTATTTGTAGCAAGAAAAACAGAAGTTTCAGCTCCCTCTTTGTTAGAAATCATAAATGGAGTTACCATTCTAAATAAGACACCCAAAATGCCAGACATTTCTGTAGCGAAGTTAGAAGCAACCACTCCCGGATGCAGACTATAACTTGTAACAGAAGTTCCTTTAAGCCGTTTTGCTAACTCTATGGCAAACATCACATTACACAATTTAGAAGAACAATAGGCTTTCATATTGCCATAGCCTTTTTCCATTTGCAGGTTGTTTTCATCAAAAGAAGCATATCTGTGTGCTTCTGATGACACTGTAATTACTTTAGCATTTTCTGTAGATTTTAAAACATCTATGAGCAAATTGGTAAGTAAAAAAGTACCTAAGTGATTCACTCCAAAGGTTTGTTCGAAACCATCTTTTGTTTTGCCATACGATGCAGCAATAAAACCAGCATTGTTAATTAATACATCGAGTTTATCGTATTGTGCTTTAAATTCTTTAGCTGCTTGATGAATACTTTGTTGAGAAGCCAGATCGCATATAATTAAACCAACTTCATGTTTGGATACTTTGCTAATTTCTGCTCTTGCAACTTCTGCCTTTTCTTTATTTCGGCACATCATTACAATTTCGTAGCCTTGTTTTGCCAGTTGGATGGCAGTTTCTTTTCCTATTCCTGAGTTTGCTCCGGTAATTAAGCATCTAGTGTTGAGTTCCATATCATCTATTTATCTTCTTAAATTCAATATTATAATCAAAATATAAGCTTTTAGCCTTTTAAATTCGCTTCTCTATCATCAATAAAACAGGTGTTTTTATATCTTGTTAATAAGCTTGCTATATTTGTGACCGAATTTTCACTAAAAGCCTTATTTATGAAAGCTTATGTATTTCCCGGACAGGGAGCTCAATTTGTAGGGATGGGTAGAGACCTGTTCGACAGTTCTGATATAGCAAAATCTTATTTCGATAAAGCCAATGATATACTAGGTTTCAGTATTACTGATGTAATGTTTGGAGGTACTGCTGAGGACTTAAAACAAACCAAGGTAACTCAACCGGCTGTTTTTCTTCATTCTGTAATATTGGCATTAACTGCAGAAGGATTTGCCCCTGAAATGGTGGCTGGTCACTCTTTAGGTGAATTTTCTGCTTTGGTAGCCGCAAAAGCATTAAGCTTTGAAGATGCATTAAAATTAGTTTCTCAAAGAGCTACTGCCATGCAAAAAGCTTGTGAGTTAAACCCATCAACTATGGCTGCAATTCTTGGTCTTGAAGATAGCGTTGTTGAAGAAGCTTGCGAGAAGATTGAAGAAGTTGTTGTTGCTGCCAATTATAACTGCCCGGGACAGTTGGTAATCTCAGGCTCAATAGAAGGTGTAAATAAAGCATGTGAAGCTTTAAAAGAAGCAGGTGCAAAACGTGCAATGGTATTACCAGTTGGAGGTGCATTCCACTCACCATTAATGGAACCAGCTAGAGAAGAGTTAGCAGCTGCAATTGAAAACACAACATTCTCAACTCCAATTTGCCCTATCTACCAAAACGTAGACGCAAAACCTTATACGGATGCTGAGCAAATAAAAGCAAACCTTATTAGCCAACTTACTTCTCCTGTAAGATGGACACAATCTGTACAACAAATGATTGCTGACGGAGCAACTTCGTTTACAGAGTCTGGACCAGGAAAAGTTTTACAAGGTTTGGTAAAGAAAATTGACAGATCTATGGAAGTAAGCAGTATTTAAGCTGTTTTTAAAAGTCTTCCCCAAAAATCTTTTTAATAACTTCCTGTCGGTAGGTTTTACCGATGGGAATTTTTTTATCTCCAATCTCCAACAAATTACCTTCTAGCGCTCTCACTTTGTTTACTGCTATAATATAAGATTTGTGTACCCTCATAAATTGAGTAGATGGCAACAGCGTTTCTAGTTTCTTTAGTGATTCAAGCGCAATTATTCTTTGATCGTTGGTATAGAAAGAAACATATTCTTTTAGCCCTTCTATATATCTTATATCATCAAAAGAAATCTTATAAATTTTATGATCTGCCTTTACATTGATATACTTTTTCTCCTCATGCAAACTTATTTGACCAGCATTTTTTAAGGCTTGCAAATTCAATTCAATTATGCGCTTGCCTTTATCAACTGCTTGTATAAATCTTTCTAGAGAAAAGGGCTTGAGTAAATAATCTGTTACATCTAATTGGTAGCCTTCTATGGCATATTCAGAATAGGCTGTAGTTAAAATTACCACCGGTTTTTGCGGTAAAACACGCAGTAATTCTATACCTGTAAGGCCTGGCATTTGTATATCTAGAAATAATATATCAATTGTTTCTTCTTCTAGAATTTCAATCGCTTTTACAGCGTCTTTTGTGCTCGCTAATAACTCCAATCCATCTACTTGGCTTATATACTTTTCGAGCAGAGTTATTGCTAAAGCTTCGTCATCTACCACTAAACATTTTAAACTCATACGATGCTGATATTTAATTGCACAAAAAATTCTTTTTCTCTTTTCTCCACTATCAGTTTATGATCTTTATGATAAAGCAGCTCTAATCTTCTTTTTACATTTTCTAGTCCGATTCCACCTACTTTGTCTTTTGAAAACTCTTTTTCTGGGAGACTGTTTCTTACTATAAATTCTATATTCTTATCATTTACATTTAACAGAATATCAATCCAACCTTTTTCAGAATTTTCTATGTAACTGTGCTTAAAGCTGTTTTCTATAAATGGAATAAATAACATGGGCTCAACCATAAGAGAGCTGTTATCTATCTGAAAAGACACGTTTATGTTATCAGGATTATCTAATCTAATTTTTTGTATGGCGATGTAATTTTCTATATAAGTAATCTCTTTTGATACAGGTACTTTATCTGCATCGCACTCATATATTAAATAGCGCAACATGTTAGAAAGCCTCAGAATTACTTCTGGCGCATCATCTGACTTAATATAAGCCAATGTGTAAGCGCTATTCAGCGAGTTGAATAAGAAATGTGGATTAATTTGAGATTTGAGAAATTTCATCTCTGCATTAAGCTTCTCATTCTTAAACTCAGTAGCTTCTTTTTCTCTATCAAAAGCCATTTGAGCCATACCCACCGCCGTGCTCATAAGAATTACAGCAAGCGAAAGCATTCCATTAAAAATGTTTC
>PBYL01000101.1 GCA_002729595.1 Thalassovita sp.
CATTTAATTGATAGAATTAAAGTAGCGGAAGTACAAGGAGTAAAGAGGGAAACCGGAGTAATTAACGATAAGCTTTCGCATGCAGAATTGTACTTTAATAGTCCTTATATTAATCTGGGAGAAAATCACATTATCGTGTTAGAAGATATAGAAAGAGACATTTCAAGTTTGATGAATGATGTAAATTCTTTCTTCAATACTGACTGGAAAGAGTACAGAAAAGCTGCTGTTTTAGCAAAAATTAGCTTTATTAATGAATATCGACCTTTAATCTTTGGAGCATCGAGCCAAAATGAAGATGAGTAAAATATTTTGTATAGTTTTACGCATATTTTAAATTGGCTTTTATGTTCGAAATGAGTTTTTTTACACAGCTAAAGCAGCAATTTTTTGCAATGGCACCCAGTGTAATCTTAGGTATATTTCTTTTAATAGCCGGCTGGCTACTTGCTGTTCTTATCAAAAACCTGGTTGAGAAATTTCTCAAGGCAGCAGGGTTCAATAAATTGGTTAATATCAATCCTTTTGATAGCTATTACGAAAAGTCTGGAATCAAGACTTTGCCCTCTCATTGGTTGGCAAAGTTGGTTTACTGGGTTTTAATTTTAGCAACCATTCTGGTTGTAAGCGAATCTTTTGGCTGGCATATGTTATCAGAAATGCTGGTGGTGGGCTTAGTCAATTATTTGCCAAGAATATTTACGGCTGTTCTATTTTTTGTAATCGGGTTATACCTGCTAACTTTCGTAAAAGACTTTATAAGAGCAGCTACTTCTTCACTGGGTTTATCAGCGGGCAAACTAATTAGTAATATCGTTTTTTACTTCTTACTAATTATTGTTGCGCTCACTTCTCTTGAACAGGCTGGAATCGATACAGCGATATTAAAGTCAAACTTTACAATTATTCTGGCTGCGATTCTATTTTCTGCTTCTGTGTCTTATGCTTTTGCATCTAGAGATATTATGACCAACATCCTTTCTTCATTTTTTAGTAGAAATACTTTTAGAGTAGGGCAAACAATTGTGATTGATGATTTGGAAGGAGAAATTATAGAAATCACAAACATTTCAGTAATCTTAAACACTGGGAGTGAAAAGGTTGTTTTCCCGGTAAAAGAATTAGTAAACAAAACTGTACGAATTAAAGAACATCAATAGATTATCAAAATTCAGATACTTTGTTAAATATCTCCTACATATATTTTTTGGCATTTCTCATATCAAGGTATTCTGCTTTGAAATCTGATATTTTCACGAAAACTAAACATGGCGCAAGTTAGAAAATTTGGTACGTTTGGCGGCGTTTTTACCCCTTCTATACTCACCATTCTTGGTGTAATCATGTATCTGAGGCTGGGGTGGGTCGTAGGTCAAGCGGGTATCATCTGGACTATAGCAATCATCCTTATTGCACATATCATCTCCGTTTCAACCGGACTCTCAGTTTCATCAGTAGCAACAGATAAAAAAGTAAAAGCAGGTGGTTTGTACTACATGCTTTCCAGAAGTTTGGGTTTGCCTATTGGTGGTTCTATAGGTATTGCTTTATATGCTGCAACAGCTTTGAGTATCTCGATGTATATTGTGGGTTTTGGAGAAAGCTTTAACGCTGTAATTGGCTTTACACCACCAGATGCCAGTGATGCGCTAGCAATTCGAAATTTAAGAATAACCGGTTCTGCCACTTTACTAGTCATCACTTCTATTGCATTGATTAGTACATCATTGGCTATAAAATCTCAGTACTATATAATGGGAGCGATATTTCTCTCTATTATATCTGTAGTAGCGGGAGGATTTTTATACGATTCTGAATTTATTGCGAGTGTTCCAAATATTGGTACTTACAGTGGAGGTGAGTCAATAGAAGCTATTTTCGGAATATTTTTTCCTGCTGTAACTGGTTTTACCGCTGGGGTTGCCATGTCGGGAGATTTAAAAGATCCCAAAAAATCGATACCTACAGGTACAATGTCTGCCATTATTGTAGGTTTTGTGGTGTATTTGGGCTTAGCATTATTCTTAGCATTTAGAATCGACAGAGAATATCTTTTAAATGATTATAACATTCTTTCTAAAATATCACTACTGGCAAAATATGGAAGCCCATTAGTAGTAAGTGGTATTTGGGGAGCAACCTTATCATCGGCTTTGGGTGGTATATTAGGCGGGCCAAGAATTTTGCAGGCCATGTCTGTAGATAAAATTACACCTAAACTATTTGCTAAAGGAACAGGCAAAGAAAATGAACCTAGAAATGCATTAATTGTAACTTTTGTAATTGCCGAAGTGGGAGTACTAATTGGTAAATTAGATTTGATTGCGCCAATCGTTTCTATGTTTTACCTCACTGCTTATGGCTTTATTAATTTTACTTGCGCCTTAGAGAGTTGGTCTGGTTCAGATTTTAGACCGCAATTTAAAATCCCTCGATTTATAAGTGTAATGGGAGCAATTGCGACATTCGCCGTCATGTTCAAATTGAACTTCGGTGCGATGTTGATTTCGTTTGTCATTATCGGGGCTTTGTTCTTCTACTTTACAAAAAAACAAATCAACCTAGGCTTTAGTAACATTTGGCAGGGGGTATATGCTGAGATTGTTAGGCGAGCTTTATTTAAGATAGGAAAGCGAGAGCACGATCAACGAAATTGGCGACCAAACATCTTGCTATTTAGTGGTGCGGCTAATCAAAGAGAGTATTTGGTAGAGTTTGGTTTAAAATTAGTTGGCAGGCTTGGGCTTATCTCAAACTTTAATGTATTAGAAAGTAAACAAGGTGAGGTATTAAGTAAGTCTGATCAAGCACTAAATTATAAAGAGCCTAAGAATGGAAGTGAAAGTTATAGAGGTGTATTTGCAAGGCAGCTTTATAGCCAGAATGTGTATGAGGGGATGGCTAATATTGCCGAGACATATGGTTTTTCTGGTATAGAACCTAATACCATTCTAATTGGTTGGGCGAGGAGCCATAGGGCAGAAAGCGAGTTTGTGCCATTACTCAGGAAACTCCATGAACTGGATTATAACATTCTGGTAATGGATTATGAGAAAAAGAGAGGTTTTGGTAAGAGAGAAAAGATAGATATTTGGTGGGAGGGTTCAGGTAGAAACTTATCTTTTATCCTCACCATGATTCGCTTTATTACTACTACAGATGATTGGTTGAATGCGAAAATCAGAATGGTTATTCACCTTTCTTCGATAGATACAGATGGTAACGAAGTACTAAGAAATATAACCGATTTGCTAGAAGAGTTTAGAATGCAAATCGAAATCAAAACCATCAACACCCTTTTAGATAACAGGCCATTATATGAGCTTATTAAAACTGAATCGGCAGATGCAGATTTAATCTTTACTGAGCTAAAAGACATTCACGAAGAGGAGGAAAGTACCTTCTATAAAGAAACAACTAAGCTTTGTAATGAGACAGGTACCATTGTAATGTATCGTGCATCTACAGAGTTTAAAGATGTGCAAATGGGTGTAACCCCAATTGTTCCAGTTTCTAGAAGACATGTAGAAGATGAGTTGGAAGAAAATGAACTAGCAGCTACTGATTTATATTTTACTTCTCTTGAGTTACCAGAGCATGAAGTGTTGGCTGAGTGGATTGAAAACTTGAGAAATTCAGTTGAAAAGACGATTTCTACCTATTTTAAAGATTATCTCGGTAATATTTATCAGATAAGGAGCTGTTTTATAAAAGAAGTTGACGAACTGGTTATAAAGACTGAAAATGACCTAAGAAACAAGTTTAGGAGACGAGGTTCTCAGGGAAAAATTAAAATCCTAGAAATACACACCAAGTTTCTCGAAGATTTTAGAAAACTAGTTTTAAAATACCGCGATTACGATCTTGAATCCATTAAAAAGCAAATGGAGCTTGGTGGGCAGATGTTTCAAGGAGAAATTAGTTACCTATCAAGAACTTATGCAAACAAGCAAAGAATCACTTTCGATTACGAGCATTTAAAAGACTACAGACCAGACCTCTTTAAAAGCTTTGGTTTTTACAAAAAGGTGTACGCCAAAACCTTTAAATCTAAATTGACCAAGCAAATTCCTTTAGATAAAGTTTGTACTTATTTTATCTATTGCAATCTGGTAAACAATCAAGATCAGTTAGCATCAAAAATTACTACCGATGCCTTTCGCTTGATCGCGATGATTCAAAAAAACATCAATCTGTATTTCCAAAAGCTTACTCTAATTGAAAATCAGTTTAATGATAAAGATTACACTTTTGGCAAAGCACAAGAGGAGATAAAGAAAGTTCAGGTTTTACAGAAAGAGTTACACGATGAGCTAATTACAGATATGCAAGGTTATCAAGATTTTCTGGTAACCGAAACTGTAAGAGATTTACAAAAAGTTGCTACTAATCTGGATAAGCTACAGGTTTCGTCTAAATATTATAGCAAACCTAAAATGATAAAAGCAGGGAAGCAACAGTACGAAAAGTGGCTTGGCTTCCCGGATGTTTACAGACAGAATTTAGGATTATACACAAGTTTTCTAGCGCTAGATGTAAGCTTAAAACTGCTTCAAAATAGTTTAAGAGAGCGAATAATTCATTATAAAGCTGAGTTGCAAGAGTCCATTTACCAAGAGTCTACACTGCCTTTAAAGAATCTGCAAACAAAACTACAGCGCATTAAAAGCAATCTAGAAAAAGGAGAAACTGGTGGGGAAATTCAACCGCCAGCTATGCAGCTTTTCTCAGAAAATGGTAGCTTTAAGCAATTACTCGACGACCTAAAAAATCTTACTGGCAGCCTACCTTACGAAATGGAAACCATCGAGCCAGAAGCGATGAACAACCCATCTCCAGAAAGGTTAGAAGAAATTCCTTCTATGAGTTTTTCGCCTTCTGTAGTAGCTAACTTCCATTTGCAAACCATCTTTATTGAGCCATTAATTGTTGAAATGCGCAAGCTGAGAGATGAGTCTAGAAAGGCTGGCATAATGGTGAAAGATGTTACCAGATTAATCAATTTTGGTATTGAAAGTATTGATAACCAGGCTGATGATGCCAAGCAAAACGACTCTGTAAATGAGTTGATAAAACTGATTCAAGAAGAGACCAAAAAGATGAAATCGCTTTCTGTTTCTCTTAAAAAATCATCAGAAGACTTTTTAGTAAAAACAGATAAACTCATCGCAGATGTTTCTGATCGATTTAATGCATATACCATTGTAAAAAGCTCGGCAAATATTGGTTTTAACCTCAGAAATAGATCGAGAGTTAAGGCGATTAGCAGAGTGGCTAATGTGTATGAACAAATTAAAGAAAAAGGAACAGATAGCCTTACTCAGTTAATTTATAGAAGGAGTGAAGGTTTACTAGCTGCTAAGAAACTCACTCGTATTCAAGAAAAAGGCTTTTTGGTTGAAGACATCATCAACCTAAAAGAAAAAGTAGTTCCGAGTAGGGAAGCCATTCAATCGTTGCCGTATTATTATGGACAGCTCTTTTTAAGTGGGCATTTGTCTGGTGATGAGTTGTGGTATGGTAGAAAGAAGCAATTGGCACTTGCGAACAAAGCCGTAGTACGATTTAAAAATAAGAGTACAGGATCTTTATTGGTAAAAGGTGCACCGCGTTCTGGTAAAACATTTTTAGCAGATTACATTGCTCACCAACACTTTAACAAAGAACAGATTTATAGAATCGATCCTCCGTCAGAAGGGTGCATAGATTTAAAAGAGTTTAAAGCTACACTGGGTAGAAAGTTGAAATTGAGAGGTTCTATTGATAGTGTGATTAATAGAATTTCACCGGGTTCTGTTATTATTTTCGAAGACATGGAACGCTGGTGGAGCAGAATGCCAGACGGTTATGATATTATCCACTACTTAATGGATATTACCGATAGGTTTAGCCATCAGTATTTCTTTATTGTGGTAATGAATCCGATTACTTATCGCTACATCAATAAAACTGTGAAGCTAGAAGATAGTTTTATGCAAGTGATTGACTGTGAGCCATTTGACGCAAAATCTCTTCGCGATATTATTCTCTTAAGGCATCAATCTAGCGGAATGAAGTTTAAGCTGGATGAAGACATGGAAGATAAAATTTCCAGATGGAAATTGGCTAATTTATTCTCTGCTACTTTCGATTTGTCTAACGGTAACGTGGGTACAGCCTTACAAACTTGGATAAGTTGTGTAGAAAAAGTGGAAGACAATGTATTGAAAATTACTATTCCAAAACCACCGTCTGTAGATGTTTTAAGAAGATTGCCATCTGCTTGGATTGTTATTTTGATTCAATTGATATTGCATAGGCGATTAACTGTTGAGAATCTGGATAAGATTATGAATCATTCAGAACCGCAATTATCGCATCATATAGCTACTTTAAAGCGAAGTGGGCTGGTAGAAGAAGAAAAGAATTTGCTCAAGATTAATCGTTTTATGGAGCACTTTATCATTCAGGTTTTTACAGAAGACGGAATTTTATAATAGCATTAAAATGAGAGAGCTTAATTTCAATCTAGATATAAATGAATTGGCAATACTCAAGTTTATTCTGCTTGGTGTTGTTATATTTTTGGTTTTCAGATTATTAGAAAGATTATCCAACAAAACGGTGATGAAAAGCAGTTACCGTATGTGGATAAGAAGATTATTACCTCCACTAGAAGGATCGGTTTGGTTTATATTTTTTCTAGTTGGCATTAACTGGTTAGTACCCGATTCGGTTTGGAGTTCAGTAGCAATTCTTTTGATAATTATAGTAGCCTTGTTCTGGATATCTTGGTTTGCAGTTAAAGACATTGTTGCAGGAATTATTCTTAAAACAGAAGGGACATTCGCTGTAAACGACCGCATACAAGTAATGGATGTAACCGGGCAAATTACAAAGTTGGGTTACAGAGCAATGGTTTTAGAAACTGATATTGGTGAAACAGTAAACATCCCTTTTAGTAAAGTGTCTGCTGAGATGCAAGTGAAATCTAACCCGGGAGAAAGAATAAAAAGCCACCGTTTTGAGATTTTGCTCAACGAAACCAGTACGCATGAGGTAATGGCTCAGGTAAAAAATATTAGGCAGATTGTTTTTAATGCTCCTTGGTCTTCGCTTAAAAAAGCGCCGCAAGTTAAATTGGTGGGAGAAAAAGATGGGCACAAACGAATCGAAATCATCATTTATGCCCTAAAAGTTGAATATTTTACACTGATTAAAGATTACCTCAAAACTTATTTAAAAGACTTCGAAGTACTTTAATTTACTGCTTTACAATATCAGAAGCAGCACCAGCTTTAATTCGTTGAATTTCCGGATTACCTCTGTAATAAATATCAGAAGAACCGCTAGCTTCAGCGCTAATTCTTTCAGTTACATTGATGGAAATATCAGAAGAACCACTTGCTGTGATATCTGCTGTTTTCACAACCAAGTCTTTAGCTTCTATATCAGAAGAACCAGAAGCTGAAAGATAGATGCTATTGGCAGAGCCATCCATTACTAAATCAGATGAACCAGAGGCATGTGCATCCACATCTTTTGCATCTAATTTTTTAATATATAAATCAGAAGCACCACTAGAACCTACCTTTAAGTCTCCACATTTTAATCCTTTTTTTAGTTCAATATCAACAGCTCCACTTGCAGAAAGATCAAAATTGCTAGAAATAGAAATAGCTGTGTAAGCAATAATATCAGTAGCGCCTCCGCCGTGTAACTCGTCTATTTCTTTAAACTCAACATACACATTTAAAGCTTCTGCATCTTTAATATCTTTTTCATTTTTAATCGTCAGTTTTCCTCCTTGAACTTCAGTAACGATGTATTGATGGAGGTTTTCGTCAGCTTCTATTTCGATGCTGTTTTTAGTGCCTTGTGTAAGAAATACATTCACTTCTCCACCAATATTAATCGCATCAAAATTACCAACGCTTCTGTTTTCTTTGGTTACGCGTCCGTTACCTCGAATGTGATTTTGAGCTTGAAGATGGATGAAGCCTAAAAAAAATGTAATTAGTAAGAGTGATATATGTTTCATGCTAAATTTATTAATTTCTATTAAAGACTGATAAAACATAGCAGGGTTGCATATTTCGAGATTTAATTTACATTAATTCCCAGTGGACCTTCATACATGCCTCCATTATAGCCAATATCGATTACTCTAATAGCTATGGTGTTGTAATCATCCTTTTTTACTAAGCTTGGTGGAATCTTGTATCTTCGTTCTTGAAGGTAAGAATAACTATTGCCAAATCCCTCGCCATCGTTGGTGCTACCTATAAGTTCTCCATTGAAATACACTTCGTCAAAATCATCTATTTTACCGAGAATGAGCGTGAGATTTTGTTTAGCCAATTCTTTCGAGATAAAAACAGTTTTGCGGTAACAAGCTTTGCCGTTAAAATGCTTGTAACCTTGTAAATCCCAAAACATAGGGGCAAGAATCGGCTCCCACTGGCTGTCGTTATAATCACTTTCGTACCATTTACTATTTGAGCCAGTTCGAAACTTCCAGATGCCTTCAAGCTCAATATTCAAGCTTTTAACAGCATCTTCATAGTATAAACCAATGTCTCCACTAGTAAAGCCACCATCGTAAAAATGATCGTATACTCGCACAGCGATGATGTTGGTGCCTTCCCAATCGATGTATTGTTGAGGTACAAAATATTCTCTTAAAGCTCTATAAGATGTTTTTGGATTTGGAGGAAACTTGCCAGAGTAGCCGATTAGCTTTCCATTTAGATAGACTTCATCAGCATCGTCTATATAGCCTAGTTTCAAATATATTTTTCTGTTTTTGGGTAACTTTTTAGCATCAAAACTTTTGCGATACCAAGCAATACCATCGTAACCATTGTAGCCCTGATTCTCCCAGCTCTCAGGCACTTTTATTTCATCCCAATGAGCATCTCTATAAGCTTTCTCTTTTTTCTCTGGATTGTCTCCAATAGAAAATTTCCAATACCCACTAAGGTCTAGTATTCTAACCAACTCATTTGCAAAGCCTTTGTTGATTAATGTCAGTTCTAGCAGTATTAATAATAATAGTTTGTTCATTTTGTGATTTCTTCAACATTTTGATCTTATCAAAAAACTGTGGTTAAGTCAATCTGTTCGTTGTTATGGATTGCTAAAAATAGATTAGAAATCCGCCTTATATCAATGATAGTATTACGTGTCTGCTCCGTAAAAGCATTTTATTTGATTGTAGTTTTACAAATGAAACAAAATATAAAGAAAAAGCTTCTAAAAGAAGCTTTTCTATTAATGTCGAAGTATAATTACCGTTTTACGGTATTTCAAACATTAGAAATGTTCTTAGTTTTTAGTGTAAAGCTTGTCTTTGATTGCAATTCCTATTTGTCTGTTCTCATAATCGATTCTAAAACCATAATTAATCATGGTATCAGAGCCAATAATTCCATTAATCTTGATGTTTGAGGTTGCTTCAAACGAGTCTACAAGATGTTGGATGTCGCAGCTTAAAAAGCGTGCATAGATGTACTGTGACCCTAATTGGAGCTTAGCTCCCGAAACCTGTTTAACTCCATAGACTTTGCCTCCCATGCCATTAATCCTGAGTCCTTTAAAACTTTTGTGAAAGTCGTAATCAAAGTACTCTTTGTCATTAATGTTTAAGAAACTTAAATCTGATCCGGTATCGACTAAAAAGTAGGCGTCTTTACCGTTAATGGAACCTTTTATAACAGGTTTCCTTACTAAGTTGACGATTTCAATAAATTCGTACTCCTCGCTTTTGTTATTAAAAGATGTAAATAGAAAGCTTAAGGGTAAAAGGTAAAGTAAAACTTTCATGGTAAGTTGGTTTATAAATTATAGAATTAGCGGGGTAGTCGTTTTTTCTATTTCCATTTACCTTGTCACTAAATTAATTGTTTTTAGTACACATATTGTCATCAGAAAGTAAACTTTTGTAAAAAATTGTCACCAAATGTCGAAGATTGTTTCTCGAATTGATTTATAAGACTAATGAAATTGGAAAGATATTTCCTTTTTTTGCAGAGCAAAATAAATTGAATATGGCAGAGATAGGTGTTAATATAGAAAAGGCAAAAACCACTTTAGAAGCAGGTGGATTAGTAGCAATACCAACCGAAACAGTGTACGGGCTTGCAGCAAATGGCTTTAATGCAGCTGCTGTGAGTAATATTTTTAAGGCTAAAAATCGCCCTAGTTTCGATCCATTAATTTTGCATAGCAATTCAATAGAAAAGATAAAATCATTTACTAAAGATATTCCCGAAGCAGCATTGGCTTTAGCAAAAGCTTTTTGGCCGGGTTCGCTTACATTAGTTTTGCCCAAGCAAGACCGTGTGCCCCCAATTGTTACAAGTGGCTTAGATACGGTAGGAGTTAGAATTCCCAAACATCCTTTAACCTTAGAGTTATTAGGATCATTAGACTTTCCGTTGGCGGCGCCTAGTGCCAATCCTTTTGGTTATGTGAGCCCTACAACAGCTAAGCATGTAAATAATAATTTGGGAAACGAAGTAGATTATATTTTGGATGGAGGAGCATGTGAAGTAGGAGTGGAGTCTACGATTGTTGGTTTTCCTAATGGCGTGCCTACTATTTTTAGAAAAGGTGGATTAGCCATAGAAGAAATTGAAAAAGTAATTGGCAAAGTGGAAGTGCAAGCAACTTCTAGCTCTAAGCCTTCTGCTCCCGGAATGTTAGAAAAACATTATTCTCCAGGCATTAGATTAGAAATCGGCAATATTCCAGAATTGATGAAAACACATCAGGATAAAAACTTTGCTGTGTTGTCTTTTAAGGATGTTTATGAGCAAGTTCCTGCGCCTTTTATGAAAGTACTGTCTGCAAATGGAGACCTTGCTGAAGCAGCTCGTAATCTGTTTGCATTCTTGCGCTATTTCTCAGAAGTAAAGCCAGAGATAATTTTCACAGAATTACTGCCAGAAAATGGATTAGGCACTGCAATAAATGATAGATTAAAAAGAGCAGCAGCCCAATAAAAGAAATTAAATTTAGAACGTTTTTAGAGATAGCTTTTAAATTATTTCTCAATTCCTATTTTTGTGGCTGGAAATTCAGCAACTAAAAACATACAGTACTATGGATATGCAATTATTGGCTTATATTTTCTTCTTTGCTTTGTTGGCAACTGCAACTTTTATCGGTATGAAATTGCAAAAGCACGAAAAAGGAAGAATGGAAAAATAAGTCTCAACAAAGAGATTATAGAAGAGTACTTGCCACCAGATGACAAGTACTTTTTTTATGCGCAAATTTTTTCAATCAGCATAATTAAAATATGGATGATTTTAATGTGCACTTCTTGTATGCGATCTGCATAACCAAAGTGAGGAACTACTAAAGCAATATCTGCAATAGGAGCTAGTTTGCCACCATCTTTTCCAGAAAGTAAGATTGTAGTCATACCTTTTGCTTTGGCTATTTCAAAAGCTTTAATTACATTGCCAGAGTTTCCGCTTGTGCTAATTCCTAACAAAACATCTCCTTCAAAACCAACACCTTCTACATACCTAGAGAATATAGACTCGTATCCGTAATCATTACCTACACAAGAAATATGGCTCGGATCAGAAATAGCAATAGCAGGGAAAGACCTTCTCTCATCTCTATATCTACCAGTAAGTTCTTCTGCAAAATGCATGGCATCGCAATGTGAACCGCCATTTCCACAAGAAAGTACTTTTTTGCCATTTTTAAATGCATTGCTGATCGTTTGAGCAGCTTCTTCAATCAACTCCAGATTCTTTTTATCTGAAAGAAATTTTTCAAGTACCATTTGTGCTTCTTCCAGCTCTTTCTTTATCTCTTCTGTGTAGTTCATGATTAATTTTTTTTCAAAGTAAATTCAATGAGTTGGTAAGGACAAACAGATCAAGTTTAAAATTTTAGTTTTAGTTCAATATTGTTTTTATTCGGTAGAATCCTCCTTAATATAGCAATTGCAAACAGATATCTTAGCTGACAACTTCTATGAACATCAAAAAGAAAACTTTTAACATCCTGAATGCGCAATTATCAGGAGATGAAACAGGAGAGAAATTTGACTTTTGGATTACCACATTAATCGTCCTAAATGTTCTGGCAATTATACTTGCTTCTTACAAAGAGTTAAATGATAAAATAGGTTTTATTTTTACCACTTTCGAGTACTTTTCTGTAGTTGTATTTACCACCGAATATGCACTTCGGATTTGGACCAGTAATTATCTTTATCCATCAGAATCGCGGGTAACTTCTGCCATTAAATTTATTTTTTCGCCAATTGGTTTAATTGATTTACTGGCTATTTTACCTTTCTATTTGCCATTCTTTGTAAGTCTCGATCTCAGGTTCTTAAGACTACTTCGCTTATTAAGATTGCTCAGAATTCTAAAACTCAATAGATACAACAGTTCTTTAAGATTGGTTTTTTCGGTTTTAAAAGAGTGTTGGAGTGATATGGGAGCGACACTTTTTGTGGCTTTTATTTTAATGTTGGTAGCTTCATCACTTATGTATAACATAGAAAATCAAGCGCAACCAGAATCTTTTAGCAATATCGGTCAGGCATTTTGGTGGGCAGTGGCTACACTTACTACAGTGGGGTATGGCGATATTTATCCAGTAACCGCATTAGGTAAACTATTAAGTGGGGTAATTGCTGTACTCGGTATTGGAATTGTGGCATTGCCAACTGGTATTTTGAGTTCAGCTTTTATGGATAGAATTAACAAAGAGAAGGAGAAGAAGGCTAGAGAAAACGATGATAGTTACAAATTTTGTCCGCATTGTGGCAAACCTCTTCCTCATAAAGATGATTAAGTTTTTAGAATAATATATTCTCTCTTTGAAATTGGTACTTTTGCAGACAATCAATAGAAATTAATAAAATTATGAATATAGGAGACAGAGTTAGAAGCATAAGTGGCAGCGAAGAAGGTGTGGTTACCAGTTTTAGATCTGGTATGGAGGTAGAAGTTGAAATTGAAGACGGCTTTAGAATTCCTTATATGAGAACTGATTTAGTTGTGATTTCTGAATCTGAGAAGAAAGCTTTTGGTGATGATATTCCAACTAAAAAATCAGATTCGAAAAAAGAGTCTAAAGAGCCAGTTGTAGTGCATGCACATAAAGGTATATTCTTGGGTTTTCATCATTACAATGACAAAATGTTGGAGATGCATTTGGCAAATAATACCGATATGCAGCTTTCTTATGTGTTTTGTGAAGAAGAAGGAAAGAACTACATGGGAATTAGCTCTGGGGTTTTAAGAAGCCGCGAAGTAAAGAAAATCCACGAGGTAAATATCGATAAGTTTGAAAAATGGCCAGCTTTCGTTTTTCAGGTTATATACTTTACACAAGGTAAATTTAGTTTGCCTGCTCCACTAATTACCAGACTTAAGTTTAGAGCTAATAGCTTCTTTAAACACAAAAAAGAAATTCCACTTTTAGGCAAAGAAGGTTATTGTTTCCAGATTGATGAAGAAACTAAAACCATCGATCCTCAAAAGTTAAAAGAAAGCCTTACTGGTGGTAAAAATGTACACATTACCGAAGTAACAAAAGCTGATTTTGGTGGAGCAAGAAGTGGAGGTAGAAAAGAGGTGGATTTACACATCGAGAAGTTTGATCCTCAGGCTTTGAGTTTATCAAATGAACAAATTATCTCCAGACAGCTTAATTACTTTGAGAACGAATTGGATAAAGCCATTTTTAATGGCGTAGACGAAATTATCTTTATCCACGGAGTAGGAGCAGGAGTTTTAAAAGCGGCCATACATCAAAGATTGAGCGGTCACCAGCATGTAGCCTATTTTAAAGATGCGCATAAGCAGAAATTTGGCTATGGTGCTACGCTTGTAAAGATTAAATAAGAATGAGTAATAAGAATTACAGCTATCTCGAAAATTGTTTGCAGTCAGAGATTGATAGTGGCATTGTGTTGCAAGATGTTTCTTCACTGAGTGGAGGTTGCATAAATGCAGCATCTAAGCTGGTAACCAACAAGGGCGTATTTTTTGCAAAATGGAATGCCAATTGCCCAGACGATCTTTTTTTGAGAGAAGCAGAATGTCTTACCGAATTAAAAAAAGCAAGTTCTATTTTAGCTATTCCAGAAGTGTATTTGGCTTTAGAACCTGTTGATACTTTCCCTGCTTTACTGATTACAGAATTTATGTCACCAGCAAGTGACAGAAGTAGCCAAGATGAAGCTTTGGGAAGAGGTTTGGCGCAAGTGCACCAATTTACACAAGCGCAATTTGGCTTTGCTCATGATAATTATTGTGGCGCAACTTTGCAGGATAATTCTCATCAAAACGATTGGGTAGCTTTTTATAGAGATCAGCGATTGGGTAATTTGCTAAAACAGATAAAAGCCAAGAGGCCGCTAGATACGCATTCTTTAAAAATCTACGATAGCTTGTTAGATAAACTACCAGAAATAATTGGGCATCAACCAGATGCAGCTTTAAATCATGGTGATTTGTGGTCAGGTAATTATATGTATTCAGAAAAAGGACCTGCTTTAATCGATCCTGCTTCTGCTTATGCCGATAGAGAACTCGATTTGGCACTCACTACCATGTTTGGCGGTTTTTCTTCTCGTTTTTGGGCTGCGTACGAAGAGGCTTTTCCATTACCTGCTGAGTGGAGAGAGAGAAATAATTTGTATATGCTTTACCATTATCTCAATCATTATTTTCTTTTTGGAGGAGGATATGGAATGCAGGCGCTAGAAATTGCTAAAAGTTATTTGTAATTCTATTTATCGATTAATTAATCAAAACTATATTTTGGTTAAAGTTTAGATAGATTAGTTTAATCTGCTAATTTTGACCTAGG
>PBYL01000102.1 GCA_002729595.1 Thalassovita sp.
CAGCAATATAAAACATTGGTTTTTCCAACCAGTGAGCACATGCCGATAGCTACGCTCAAACAAGCAATTGAGCTTGCCAAAGCGGGTGCAACGGTGATTTTCCAAAAGTTGCCAACAGACGTTCCTGGCTATTATCAACTTGATGAAAGAAGAAAGACTTTTCAACAATTAATCAACACGCTTTCATTCCAAGAGAAACAAAATGGCGTGGCTGAATTTGAGATTGGCGCTGGTGTAATTCTTTTGTCTGATGATGTGGAAAAAGCTTTGACATACAAAGAAGTTTACCGCGAATCGCTTACAGATATCGGGCTTAAATACATCAGAAAAGATATTAATGGAAACAAATTTTACTATATCGTAAATCATACAGCGTCTAGCATCGACTCGTGGATTCCACTAAATAGCAAAGCAGAATCTGTGGTGGTTTTTGATCCTCAAACTGGGAAAAAAGGATTGGCTAGCACTTCTTTCGAGGACGATAAAATTTTAGTAAAGGTGCAGATGGAACCGGGGGAAGCTTTTATCCTCCAAACAGCCTCCGAAAAATTAGATGGAATTATTGATTGGAAATACACAGAGTCTATCGGGACTCCTCTGGCAGTATCAAGCGAATGGAATCTTGAATTTACTGCCGGAGGTCCTGATTTACCAAGTACACAAACTTTGCAAGATTTAATCTCTTGGACAGAATTGCCAGATAAGAAAGCAGCCGCTTTTTCTGGAACCGCTGTGTATACCACAGAATTTGATTTGGCTAAAAAAGATGCCGACGAATACTTGCTAAAACTCGGAGATGTTAGAGAAAGTGCAAGAGTTTGGGTGAATGATAAAGAAGTGGGAATCCTGTGGAGCGTACCCTTTCAGGTGAGAATAGGCGACTATTTAAAAGCAGGCAAAAATGCCATCAAAATTGAAGTGACGAACCTCATGGCTAATCGAATCATTGATTTAGATAAAAAGGGAATTGAGTGGATGAATTACCATGAAATCAATTTTGTAGACCTCAATTATAAACCATTTGATGCTTCTAATTGGGAGTTACAACCATCTGGTTTACTGGGGCCGGTGAGCATTTTACCTTTAAAGGTTGATCAAAATAGCCAGTGAGTTTTCAAGCTCATTTAATCAAATTACTACATAACATAAATCTATTACTAGCTGATAATCAGTTGGTATGTGTCAATTACTAACCAGAATGCCATGAAAATGAAATTCAAAAATGGAGCTATAACCTTACTACTTTTTAGCCTGTCTCTAACTTTTTCTGCTCATGCTCAAAGGCAAATGGAGAAGCTAAACAGAGGACTTGTGGTGGTAAATCAGGGAGATGGGAACGCCTTTGTTAGCTGGCGAATGCTAGGCACCGACCCAGACGGTATCGCTTTTAATGTGTATAGGAAAACTGGCAATGCAAAGCCTGAAAAACTGAATGAAGCACCTTTAACAGAGAGCACAAGTTTGGTAGATAATCAGGTCGATTTTAGTAAAAGCAATACTTGGTTTGTTAAACCAGTGTTGGATGGCAAAGAGCAAAAAGAAGCTAAAGGCATAGAGAAACCATTCACTCTTAAAGCCAATACAATAGCAAAAGGCTATTTCTCAATTCCTTTACAAACACCCGAAAATTACAGACCCAACGATGCTTCTGTGGGAGATTTAGATGGAGATGGTGAATACGAAATTGTTTTGCACCAGACAGGCAGAGCACACGATAATTCACACAAAGGTTATACAGACCCACCGGTTTTAGAAGCCTATGAGCTAGATGGCACCTTACTTTGGAGAATCAATTTAGGCATCAATATTCGCGAAGGGGCGCATTACACACAATTTATTGTTTACGATTTAGATGGAGATGGAAAGGCGGAAGTAGCTTGCAAAACGGCAGATGGCACCATAGACGGCAAAGGAGTAACTATTGGTGACCCAACTGCCGACCACCGGAATAAAGATGGCTACATTCTAAAAGGCCCTGAGTTTTTAACGGTATTTGACGGAGAAACTGGAGCTGCCATAACAACGACCAACTTTATTCCTCCCAGACACCCAGATACTGAAACCCCAACCACTGAGCAATTGAAAGCTATTTGGGGCGATGGTTATGGCAATCGTATGGATCGTTTCTTGGCGGGTGTGGCTTATCTCGATGGCAAAACGCCCAGCTTGATTATGAGTCGAGGCTATTACACACGCTCAGTAATTGCCACTTGGAACTTTAAGAATGGAGAACTCAGCAACGTCTGGACATTTGACAGTGACGATGGAAATCCAGAACACAAACCTTTTGCCGGACAGGGAAACCACAGCTTAAGTGTTGCTGATGTTGATAATGACGGCAAAGACGAAATCATTTTTGGAGCGATGACATTGGACGATGATGGCACTGGCATGTATTCAACTGGCATTGGTCATGGTGATGCTTTGCATGTGACAGACCTCAACCCAGAAAGACCAGGGTTAGAAGTGTTCCACATTCAAGAGCGATTTGATGATGAAGGAGCTAATTTCCGCGATGCACTAACTGGTGAAATTCTCTGGAAACTGCCTTCAGTAAAAGCTGGTGAAGATGGAGAAGGGCCGGGGAGAGGCTTGGCAATCAATATAGACCCAAGATATCCCGGAGCAGAATGTTGGGTAAGAGGAGCAAATATTCGTGGTTTATACAGTGCGACCGGAGAGAAGATTTCAGACAAAACTCCTGAATCCTGCAATTTTGGTATTTGGTGGGATGGAGATTTACTGCGTGAAATTCTCGATAAAAACACCATATCCAAATGGGATTGGGCAAAAGAAAAGTCTGATATTTTATTGACAGCCGAAGGAGCGACTTCTAATAACGGAACCAAATCAACTCCGGCTCTCAGTGCAGATTTGTTTGGCGATTGGCGAGAAGAATTGATGCTTCGCTCAGAAGATAATAGGGAACTAAGGATTTATACTACCACCATTCCAACTAACCATCGCTTTCGCACTTTGATGCACGATCCGGTCTATCGGATTTGCATTGCTTGGCAGAATGTGGCCTACAATCAACCGCCACATCCAAGTTTTTATGTGGGTGCAGAAATGGAAGCGCCTGAAAAACCAGAAATACTGATCAAGTAAATTATGAAAACTACCAGACGAAAATTTGTATCTACTTTGGCAATGTCTCCATTTCTATTGGGGCTTAACAAATTTTCTTTTGCTTCTCAACTCAGCTTTAATGACGATCACCTTTCTGCATTTAGCAAGAAACTAAAACCTGTAGGGCGCATTCTCGAAATGGAAGATTGGTATGTGTGGGGAACGAGTCCGATAAAAGCTCCCAATGGTAAGACGCATGTATTTTTCTCTCGTTGGCCTGCAAGCAAAAGAATGGGTGGTTGGATTAACAGTTGCGAAATTGCGCATGCTGTGGCAGACAATCCAGAAGGGCCATTTGAATATGTAGAAACAGTATTAAAACCTCGAGCAGGCATGTGGGATGCTACCACTTGCCACAATCCAACCATTAAGTTTATCGATGGAAAATATTGCCTGTTCCACATGGGAAACTCCAATGGCAAGACCAATACAAAAAGAGTGGGTTTAGCCATTGCCGATTCACTCGAAGGCCCTTGGAAAAGATCTGATAAACCATTGCTAGAAGCTGGTGAAGGAGAGGTGTGGGATAATCATTGTACTTCAAATCCATCGGTTATTAAACATCCGAATGGGCAATATTGGCTCTATTATAAGTCTTGGAATACCTTAGATTATGAAAATGCCAAGAATCCCAACATCAGAGGAAATCGGAAGTATGGCTTGGCTATCGCTGACAAACTCGAAGGGCCTTACATCAAATATGAAGGAAACCCCATCATCGATTATTCTGAATTAGGCGACAATACCCAATTAGAAGATGCCTATGTGTGGATAGAAGAGGGAAAGTTTAAGATGATTGCCAGAGATATGGGTATTTACAACCATGAAGTTGGGCTGTATCTAGAATCGGATGATGGAATAAATTGGTCAAAGCCACAAATTGGATATTTACCAGTTCGCGATTATATAAAAGAACCTCCTGGGCCTTCGCATTTAAGAAAATATGGCCGATTTGAAAGGCCACAATTACTGCTAGAAAACGATAAACCAACTTATCTTTTTGTCGCTTCACAAGGTGGTAAGTTTATGAATACTTCTGCCTTTGTATTTAAAATTGGATGATATAATGATTACCAGACACTTCAAAATCAGCATTAATTTACTAGCTAAAACTCTTCTAATTGGCATTTTTAGTTGTTTGTATGCCTGTGAAAACACGGTACGAGAAGGCAATAATGTGCAAGAAAATACAGATAATCGAAAATGGTGGCATGGGGTAGAAAGGTCGGTGCGATATCAGCCAGATGGTGAAGATTTTGTGATTAACAATGGAGATAAGCGCTTCAATCGAGCTTTGTATGGCACCAATACAGCTTATCGGGTAGAGGCAGGGGACTTGCCCGAGTTTGCTCAATACTTGCCGGGCATGGGCGGAAACATGAAATTTGGTCTTATAAAAAATGGAGAAAGTAAGTGGTTGATTGATGCTGAAAATATAGAAGCCAGATACAGACCCGGCAGCATGTTGTATGTAATTACAGACCCGATGTTGGGCAAAGGTAAATTACATCTTAGCGTTTTGGCCATGGCAGAAGCTGAAGGAATGCTAGTAAAAGCGGAGTTTGAAGAAGTTGATAATAACATTCAATTATTCTGGACATTTGGAGGAGTTAGTGCCAAAAAGTTTAGCCGGAATGGTGATATTGGTGCAGACCCCGAATCAAGTTTTTACCTCAAACCAGAATATTGCGAAAGTAATTTTTATCAAGTAGATGGCAATCAATTTCAAGTTTACTTTAATACCAATAAGGAGACTAGCAAAGAAGATTTTGCAGCAATTACCAAGAATTTTGATAGTGGCTCACTCAGCCCAGAATTGATAGATAAAAAGGCTAAACTCAGAAAACTCACTGGGATTTTTCCAGAGACTGAACAAATCAAAATCACAGATGCCAACCAACAAGATAGCCCTGAAAAACTCTTTGAATCTAAAGGTACCATGCATCCCATTATCTCAGGTATTTTCAAAAATGAAGAGCATCAACCACTGTATTTCTCAGTTTTCAATCCGGAAACTATCTCTGAGATAAGCTATAATTCGCTAGCAACAGAGGTTGAAAAAGCAGAAGCTACTAGGAAAAAACTTTCTCAACAAATTTACCTTTCAACCCCTGATCCTTATCTCAATACTTTGGGTGCTGCTTTGAGTGTAGCAGAAGATGGTGTTTGGGAAGATCCCACTTATTTGCATGGTGCTGTGGCTTGGCGTATGCGTATTCCCGGCTGGCGTGCTGCCTATGCCGCAGATAGAATGGGCAGGCACGATCGATCTAGAATGCAATTTGAGAGTTATTTAAAATCTCAGGTTACTAGTCCAGAAGCCGGGCCAGTGGTACCAGATACTACCAGACATTTTGCTCGCCAGAAAGAAGAAATGGGTACAGCCATGTTTAGCAGTGGTTACATTTGCCGCAATCCGAACGGAGATTTTCGCCCACATCATTACGATATGAATCTGGTTTTTATCGATCAGCTCTTGTGGAACATTTGCTGGACTGGCGATATGGAATTTGCCAAATCAATCTGGCCGGCTTTGCAAAGACATTTAGATTGGGAAAAGAGAAATTACGATATGGATAGTGATGGCTTGTACGATGCGTATTGTTGTATCTGGGCAAGCGATGGTTTGCAATACAGCGGTGGAGGTGTTACTCATTCTTCTTCTTATAATTATAAAGCCAATAAACTGGCTGCCGAAATTGCTAGAAAGATTGGAGAAAATCCAGCTCCATATCAAACAGAAGCAGATAAAATCCAAAAAGCCATTCAGGAGAAATTATGGTTGAGTGAAACGGGGCAGTATGCAGAGTATAAAGATTTAATCGGTTTGCAAAAAACACATCCCACAGCAGGTTTATGGACGGTTTACCACACATTAGATTCTGATGTGCCAGACCCTTTTCAGGCTTATCAAACAATGCGTTATGTGGATACGCAGATACCGCACATTCCGGTTGAAGCAAAAGGGCTACCCGAAAACACTTTCCAACTGGTTTCTACTACCAACTGGATGCCTTACACTTGGTCAATAAACAATGTAGCATTGGCAGAAGTTTTACATACTTCATTGGCTTACTGGCAGGCTAATAGAAGCGACAAAGCCTTTCAGTTATGGAAAAGTGCGCTGATGGAAAGCATGTATTTGAGCTCAAGTCCGGGTGGATTTGGGCAATTGCCATTTTATGATGCCATTCGCGGAGAACTTTATAGAGATTTTTCTGATCCGATTGGCATGGCAGCGCGCACATTGGTAGAGGGCTTATTTGGAGTCTTGCCTAATGCACTGGAAAATACCCTAACCATTCAACCCGGTTTTCCAGAAAATTGGGAGCATGCAGAGTTACGTACGCCAGATATCCACATCAAATATCAGCAAAACAAACTGCAAGAGAAATGGAGCATTAAGCCATCATTTCCCACAAAAATGAATTTGAAATTGCAGCTAAAAGCCTTGGCCACTTCTGTAGAAAAACTGACAGTAAATGGCAAACCTGTAACATGGAAAAATGTAGCGAATACAATTGGTCAACCCACTATAGAAATTGCTATCGATAAAAACTTGGCAGATAAAGACGGTCTCTATTACATTACGGTGGATTGGAAAGGTGAAAAACCTGCCAGATTAGATATTCATCAAAAACTTGGTTTGGGAGAAATGATTTCACTCGAAGCTCAAAATGCTGAAGTTTTAGAATTATTCGATCCTCAAAATACCTTTTCAAAACCTAATAAAAAGCCATTCAATGTAAAAGTAGGAGGTAAAAAGGGACATCACACAGCCTTTGTAAAATTGAAAGAAGGAGATTTAACTTGGTGGCAACCTTTAGATTTTAAGATAACAGATGCGATAGAAATCTTAGCATCAAAAGAGCAAGAGTCGAATAAAATGGGCTATCGAGTGGTGAATCACACCAATAAAATCATTAAAGGCAAATTGCGAATTAACCCCGGCACGAACGAGTTTGAAGAAACCATTGAGTTACAAGCTGGAATCTCATTTGAAGATGCCATTTCAGATACCAAATATTTAAAGCTCGGCACGAACACACTAGTGTTTACTAGTGAAAAAGGCATAAAGAGCACTTGCCAAATTATAAACTGGAGTATTTCACAAAAGACTGAAAATGAATATCTTCCCATTGATTTGAGTGGTTTTTATAATGATAAAGTCACTCAGATTTTCCAGAATAAGTATCTTTCACCCAGACCTGAAAGCCCAACTCTGCAATTGCCTTGGCAAGGGATTGGCAACTGGTGTTATCCTCTAGTTGAAGCCAATATCGACGATTCAGGATTGAGAAACTTGGCTAAAAATAACCAAATTTCTTTGCCATTTGGAGTGCCTTTAGCTACGCCATCTGGCTCTGGCAACAATATAATTTTTACATCACAATGGGATAATTACCCCAAAAATGTTTCCATTCCGCTAACCGGAAAAGCCTCACATATTTACTTGATGATGGCCGGCTCTACCAATCCGATGCAAAGTAGGTTTACAAATGGTTTGGTGGAAGTAGAATACGAAGACGGCTCTTTGGAAACCTTAGAATTGAACAACCCAGAAACTTGGTGGCCAATTGAGCAAGATTATTACCAAGATGGCTATGCATTTAATATTGACTACCCCAAGCCATACAGAGTACATTTAAAATCTGGCCTCATCACCAGAGACTTTAAAGAATATACTTCCCTTAAAGGTTTTAGCGATTTTGTGATTGATGGTGGAGCTGCTACCATTCTTGATCTTCCACTAAATCCTAAAAAAACATTGAAACAACTCACTGTAAAAGCGCTAGCCAATGATGTAGTAATTGGTTTAATGAGTGCCACACTGGTGAGTGCCACACTGGTAAGCTCAGCAGAAATAGAAAATTAACCCATAGATTATTAAATTGGATTGTGGAGAAAAAGACTAATCAACTTATGAATCTGACAAAAAAATCACTTCATCATCTTACTTACAAACTCACAGTTGTAATCCTTTTTTCATTGCTTGCAAGCTCTGTGAATGCGGCTGTAATCTTGCCAGATATTATTGCCAATAATATGGTTTTGCAGCGAAATAAGCCCGTACCGATCTGGGGGACAGCAAATCCGGGAGAAGAGGTTACAGTAACATTTGCTGGGCAAACATTAAAGACTACAGCCAAAGAAGACCGCAAATGGATGGTAAAATTGAAAGCCATGCCTGCAAATGCCAATCCACAGAAGATGATTATTAAAGGGAAAAATACCATTGAGTTGAGTGGAATTGTAATTGGCGAAGTTTGGTTGCTAACAGGTCAATCGAACATGCAATTGATTTTAAGCAGCACGACAGATGGTGAAGAAAAGATTGCAGCGGCAGATAAACCCAACATTCATTTATTTAATGTAGATAGAAAAATTGCTTTCCATCACAAAAGAGGCAATCTGGCTAATTGGGAAAAATGCACACCACTTTCAGTAGAAGAGTTTAGTGCCGCAGGTTATTATTTCGGAGTTAATTTGCAGGAAGCTTTAAACATCCCAATCGGATTAATAAATGCATCTTTTGGTGGTTCGCAGGTAGAAGCTTGGATGCCAGAAGAATATTTGTTGGCTTCAGAAGATTTTAAACCATGTGTAGATCGCACAGCGCTTTGGGTTGCCGAAAGACCAGATGTACAAGCTAAATATGATAGCGATATGGAAGCTTGGAAAAAGGCTGCCGAAGAAGCAGAAAAAAACAATACCAAAGCGCCACGCCAACCTAGAGTACCCGATGCTTTACGCGATTACCGCATTGCAGCATCCATTTATAACAACATGATAGAACCACTCATACCTTATACAATACAGGGTGCTTTCTGGTATCAGGGGGAATCTAACGAGGAGAGAGCAGAACAGTATGGTATGCTTTTGCCGGTGTTTGTCGTATCTTGGCGAGATAAATGGAAAGCAAATGGGGGATCAGGAGATTTTCCTTTTGGTATCATCCAGCTACCTAACTATCGAGATATTGAGCCAGAACCAGTAGATAATGCTTGGTCTCATATTCGTGAAGCACAGAGAAGAACTGTAACTAAAACCAAAAATACAGCTTTGATTGTCACCATAGATATAGGAGAGGCGCATGATATTCACCCGCATAACAAACTGGATGTAGGCAAACGCATGGCAAGATGGGCACTGGCAGATGTGTATGGAAAAGATATGGTAGCAACTGGACCTATGTTTAAAAAGTCTAAAGTAAAAGGTGATAAAATTGAGTTGCAGTTTGATGTAGTAGGAGAGGGATTAAAAACAAAAGATGGAAACGCACCGATGGAATTTGCCATAGCAGGAGCCGATAAAAAATGGTATTGGGCAAAAGCTAAAATTATAGGGAAAAACAAGGTAGAAGTTTGGGCAGGTGAAGTACCAAATCCAGTAGCCGTGAGATATGCATTTAATAGCAATCCTAAAAACCCTAATTTGACTAACGAAAGTGGTTTACCAGCAGCACCTTTCAGAACAGATAACTGGCCTGATCCGACTGCCGGGAAAAGATAAAAATTAACAAAATCCACAAATATGAAGATGAACAACCTATTATTAGACAACTTAAAAAAACACAAAGGCAGGATAACTCACAGGTTAGCACTGCTTTATTTCCTTTGTATTAGCTCGTTTGCTTTTGCACAAGATGCAAAAATGAATGACTCAAATACGCCATTGCATTTGCTGCAACCCAACTATCCGACACCTTATACCATTTCTAGCCCCGAGCAGGTGGAAGCTGTTATTAATAAGGTGTACACTTATCTGAATGCAAATACACCCACCAAGGTAGTAGATGAAAAATCTGGCAAAGAAATTACCGATTTCTCCAAACCAAATGACAAAGCCATTTTAGCAAAAGGTGACTTTAGGCTGCTTAGCTATGAGTGGGGAGTAACTTATGCAGGTATGTTGGCAGCGAGTAAAGCCACTGGCAAAAATAGCTATGCCGAATATGTCAATAGCAGAGCTTCATTTATTGCTGATATGGCCAACAAATACAGAAAACTAAAAGAGCAATATCCAGAAGCAAAAACACCATTTCGCTCAGTGCTTGAGCCGCATGCTTTGGATGATGCAGGAGCGATTTGCGCGGCAATTATTAAAGCAAAGAGAAATGGCTTAGATGCAGATGTACAGCCGGTTATCGACAACTATATTGATTATATCAGTAACAAGCAGTTTAGATTGTTCGATGGCACATTGGCAAGAAACAGACCTTTACCAAACACACTTTGGCTCGACGATTTATTTATGAGTGTGCCTGCATTAGCACAAATGGGAAAGCTTACTGGCGACAGAAAATACTTCGATGATGCCGTGAAGCAGGTTGTACAGTTTTCTGAACGCATGTTTAATGAAGACAAAAACCTATACATGCATGGTTGGGTGCAAGATATGGGCGTGCATCCGCAATTCCATTGGGCAAGAGCAAATGGCTGGGCAGTAATGACCAAAGTGGAGCTTTTAGATGTATTGCCAGAAGATCATCCGGGAAGAGAAAAGGTGATGGAATTACTTAAAAAGCATATTTATGGTTTGGCTTCTTACCAAGATGGAACCGGTTTCTGGCATCAACTAATCGACAGAAACGATTCTTATTTAGAAACTTCAGCCACTGCTATTTACACTTATGCCATTGCCAAAGCCATTAATAATGGTTGGATTGATGAAAAAGCGTATGGCTCAATGGCTTTACTCGCTTGGAACGCTGTAGCAAGCAAAGTAAATGATAAGGGACAGGTAGAAGGAACTTGCGTGGGAACAGGCATGGGTTTCGATCCGGCATTCTATTACCACAGACCGATTAATATTTATGCGGCACACGGTTATGGCCCAGTACTTTTGGCAGGTGCAGAAATTATCAATTTACTTAATAATAAGAAGGCCGAGATTAATGATAGTGCCATTCTTTTCAGTGAAAATAATTAAGGTAAACTAATGAACGTAACAGGTTTAAAACATTTCGGATTCGTATTACTGCTCGCAACAGTCTTTTATTCTTGTACGCCTAAAGGTGAATCTCAGACAACAGATGTTGCTACAGAAACAGATGAAATTATTGATGAGCCTGTTACTTTCAAATTTGATTTTGGAGATGGCAATGCAGCAGATGGCTACAAGCAAGTAACTAGTACTACTTTCTATTCTCCTGAAACTGGCTATGGTCTAGTTTCTGAAACCCCAGTAAGTTCAGGGAGTAATAATGGAAAGGAAGATGCTTCATCAGATTTTTTGACTAGCGAACATCCATTTTATTTCACAATGGATATGCCAGAGGGAAATTATAGAGTCAAGATTACTTTTGGCAATGAGCAAACAGCTACCAAAGCAACTGTAAAAGCAGAATCTAGAAGGTTGATGCTTTACGATGTGAATTTAGCAGCAGGGGAGTTCGCTACCAAAAACATTGTAGTAAATGTGCGCACTCCTAAAATAAATGAGCAAGAAAGCATTCGCCTCAAATCCAGAGAGCATCCTTATTTAAACTGGGACAATCAACTTACACTTGAATTCTCAAATAAAAACCCGAATATCAATTCCATCGAAATTACAGAAGACAAAGAAATACCCGCAGTTTTTCTGGCAGGAAACTCAACCGTAGTTGATCAAGAATATGAGCCTTGGGCTGCTTGGGGACAAATGTTTCCAGTATTTTTAAAAGACGATATTGCTGTTGCCAACTTTGCTGAATCTGGCGAAACCCTTAAAGCTTTTGTAGGTGAAAACCGATTAAAAAAAGTAATGAGCAAAATGAAAGCTGGTGATTTTCTTTTCATTGAGTTTGCACATAACGACCAAAAACCCGGTGGTGCCCATGTTGATGCTTTCACTGGTTATAAAGAATTAGTTAAAAGATTTATCAAAGAAACCAAAGATAAAGGAGCTACTCCGATTCTGGTTACATCCATGCACAGACGCAGGTTCGATGAGCAGGGAAAAATTATCAACACCTTAGAAAATTATCCGGAAGCCATGCGCCAAACAGCCGAAGAAGAACAAGTTGCATTGGTAGATTTAAATGCCATGAGCAAAGATTTTTATGAGGCAATGGGGGTAGAAGATTCTAAAAAGGCTTTCGTGCATTTTGCAGCAGGCACATTTCCAGGGCAAGAGAAAGACCTCGCAGACGATACCCACTTTAGTACCTATGGCGCTTATGAATTGGCAAAATGTATTGTGGAAGGAGTGAAAGACAATGTGCCCGAACTGGCAAAACACTTAAGAGATAATCTACCAGAATTCGACCCGGCAAAACCGGATGATTTTGAAAGTTTCGACTGGCCTTTGAGTCCTTCATTCGAAAACAAAAAGCCAGATGGCAACTAGGTCATTTTATTAATGGAAAACAACGATGCATATATGAAAAGAAACAAGATATGGAGCGGGCAATTGAATCTGTTGCTATTTGCCGGATTGCTAGCTAGTCTTTTTGCGATAGAACTGTTACATACAACATCAGTTTTTGCGCAAGAGCAAAGTGAAAATCCAGCTTGGGTAAAGAAAGTAGGTGCGAGAAAAACGCCCAAGTCTAACAAGATTTTCAAAGTGAATGATTACGGTGCTTTGGCAGATGGTAAAACGCTCAATACCAAAGCAATACAAGATGCTATTGATGCTTGTGCAGCTAAAGGAGGTGGCATTGTTAGTTTTGAAAATGGCACCTATTTAACCGGTTCTGTTTTCGTGAAAAAGGGCGTGAATTTTCAAATTGGCAAAGGTGTAGAAATTAGAGGAAGCCAAAACATCGAAGATTATCCGGAGATAGATACCCGTGTAGCAGGCATAGAGATGAAATGGCCAGCAGCACTTGTAAACATCATCGATCAAAAAAATGCAGCCATTACCGGAGAAGGAACCATCCACGCGCAAGGCAAGCCTTTCTGGGATATGTACTGGAAAATGCGCAAAGAAGAATACGAACCAAAAGGCTTACGCTGGATTGTAGACTACGATGCAAAAAGACCTAGAACAGTGTTGGTTTCAGGCTCTACCGATGTTACCATTTCGGGCCTTACATTAAAGCAAGCAGGCTTCTGGACGGTGCATGTGCTTTATTCAGAATTTGTTACGATTGACGGACTCATTATTAGAAACAATGTAGATGGCCACGGTCCAAGCACAGATGGCATAGACATCGATTCGTCTTCTTATGTTTTGGTGAAAAACTGCGATATAGATTGTAACGATGATAATTTTTGCTTGAAAGCAGGTCGAGACGCAGATGGATTAAGGGTAAATAAACCGGCAGAGTATATCGTAATTCGCGATTGTATTTCTAGAAAAGGCGGCGGACTCATCACTTTTGGTAGCGAAACTTCTGGAAGTATCAGGCACGTATTAGCGCAAAATCTGACCGCCAAAGGAACAGGCATTGGCATCAGGTTTAAGTCTGCTACCACCAGAGGCGGCACTGTAGAAGATATTTATATGAAAGATATTTACATGGATGAAGTAGGTACGCCAATAGAAGTTTCTATGAACTGGAATCCGAGCTATAGTTATTCTACTTTGCCAGAAGGATACAATTACGAAACCATTCCGCCACATTGGAAAACCATGTTAGAAAAAGTAGAGCCTGCCGAAAAAGGGATACCTAAATTCAAGAATGTACATATCGAAGACATTAAAGTAACCAATGCAAAAAAAGCGTTGTCTGCATCTGGTTTAGAAAACTCAACCATAGAAGAATTTTACTTTAAAGATATTGATATTGAAGCAGAAACTGCCGGACAGATCAATCATGCAAACGGATGGAAGTTTGAAAATGTAACTTTCAAAACCAAAGATAATAGCAAGCTTTCAGTAGAAAATTCTTCTGATATGGATTTGTAATTGATGCATTAACTTAACATAACTACAGTTATACATAAATTTTGGAGATGAGAAATAGCAATAACAGTATCATTCGAAAAAGTGGTTCTTTGGGTTTTATCTGCCTGATTTTCTTGGGCTTATTTGCCTGCTCAGATTCGCAGGAGTTACCTCCTAAGCAGGAGATTTTAGATAAAATGGTGCTCACTAACAAATACTTTATGGAGAAGTGGCCTGATGTAGGCAAGCGCATTGTAACAAACCGTTCCCGTGCTAGCAACATCTGGACAAGAGGTGTGTATTATGAAGGGCTCATGAAACTCTACGAACTCAAACCTGAGCAAGCATACTACGATTACGGATACACTTGGGGCGAATTTCACGAATGGAATTTACGCGATGGAGACACTTATACCCGCAATGCTGACAACCAGTGTGCCGGACAAACTTATATCGATTTGTATTTAATCGATCAGAAAAAACCAGAAATGGTTGAATACATCAAAGCATCTATAGATAGCATGATGCGCACCGAAAAAGTAGACGATTGGGACTGGATAGATGCCATCCAAATGGCGATGCCGGTGTTTGCCAGACTGGGCGTAATGGAGAATGACAATGCTTATTTCGAAAGGATGTATGCCATGTACGACTTTACCAAAGATTCGATTGGCGAAAATGGGCTTTATAATCCCGAAGATGGGCTGTGGTGGCGCGATGCAGATTTTGATCCTCCCTACAAAGAACCCAATGGCGAAGATTGCTACTGGTCTAGAGGAAATGGCTGGGTAGTAGCTGCTTTGGTAAGAGTATTGGAGCAAATTCCTGCGGATGAACCTCACCGCCAAGAATATGAAACCGACCTTAAAACCATGCTCGAAGCATTAATCCCATTACAAAGAGAAGACGGTTTTTGGAACGTAAGTTTGCACGACCCAACCAATTTTGGCGGAAAAGAGACAACAGGTACTGCGCTATTTATATATGGTATGGCATGGGGTATTAATAACGGTTTGCTCAGTGCAGAAAAATACAAGCCAATTATTACCAAGGCTTACAATGCCATAGCAAATGAGTCTATTCACCCCAATGGATTTTTAGGCTACGTACAAGGTACAGGGAAAGAGCCGAAAGATGGCCAACCAGTAACCTACGAAAGTGTTCCCGATTTTGAAGATTATGGATTAGGTTGTTTTCTATTAGCAGCAAGTGAAATCTACAAAATGGTCGATTGATCTCGCTCCCAGATTGACATACAAAACAGCGGATATTAAAAAGTATTCGCTGTTTTTTTGTGACAAAAAAGCATACAAACCTTTAATTATTAGCTTTATAACTAAAGGCGTGTATAAGTCAATAGATATTATTGAATGTAAAAAACTTTTATTTCCATAATTTTCGGCATAACTAGTAATAAAATAGTCTATTTAGATAAATTTGGAATAATTACTTAATTTAAATTAAAGAATGTTTTTTAACTCTATAGATTTTGCCATTTTTCTACCAATAGTTTTTATCCTCTATTGGTTTGTATTTATCAAAAATCTAAAACTCCAAAATCTTCTTATAGTTTTTGCTAGCTATATTTTTTATGGTTGGTGGGATTGGCGTTTTCTTTCACTAATTTTCTTCAGTACTGTAGTAGATTTTTCTATTGGTCGAGCATTAGCAAATGAAGAGAGTATATCGAGAAGAAAGATACTTTTATGGACGAGTATTCTTGTTAACCTTGGGTTTCTTGGATTTTTTAAATATTATAATTTCTTTCTTGAAAATTTCATTTCTGCATTCTTACTTTTTGGTATAGAATTCAAAGTTAGTTCACTAAACATAGTATTACCAGTTGGTATTAGCTTTTATACTTTCCAAACTCTTAGTTATACTATTGATATTTATAATAAAAAACTTAAACCTGCAAAGAATTTTATAGAATTCATGGCATTTGTAAGTTTTTTCCCTCAACTAGTTGCCGGTCCAATTGAACGTGCAACACATCTATTACCACAATTTTATACAAAAAGACTTTTTGATTATTCTAAAGCAGTTGACGGCTTGAGACAAATACTTTGGGGATTGTTTAAAAAAGTTGTAATTGCAGATAATAGTGCTGTTTTTGCTAATGATATTTTCAATAACTTCTCAGATTATTCTGGAAGTACACTTGTTCTAGGAGCCCTTTTTTTTACAATCCAGATTTATGGTGATTTTTCAGGATATTCTGATATTGCGATTGGTACTTCACGTTTATTTGGTTTTGATTTAATGCAAAATTTTGCTTTTCCTTATTTTTCAAGAGACATAGCTGAATTTTGGAGACGTTGGCATATCTCTCTTTCTACATGGTTTCGAGATTATTTATACATCCCGCTAGGAGGTAGTAGAGGTAGTATTTGGTTGAAGATAAGAAATACATTTATCATATTTATTGTTAGTGGGTTTTGGCATGGTGCTAACTGGACCTTTATTGTTTGGGGAGGCTTGAATGCCATATATTTTTTACCACTTTTACTTACCAATAATAATAGGAACAATATAGAGATTGTTGCAAAAGGAAAAATATTTCCCTCTTTTCAAGAAAGCTATAAAATGCTTTTAACCTTTAGTCTAACAGTATTTGCTTGGATATTTTTTAGAGCTGAAAATATTGATCATGCATTCAACTATATCCGGAAAATTTTTTCTATCTCAATTCTCAACCCCATTTATTTCAATTCAATGAAACCATTAAATTTAATCGTTATTCCTTGTTTGGTTTTCTTTTTCATCACTGAATGGCTCGGTAGAGAATATATGTATGCTATTGAAGGTATGTGGCTTAGATGGAATCGAGTTACAAGATGGACATTTTACATTGGTATCATTATATGTCTGTTTATTTTTTCAAGTAAAGAACAAGAGTTCATTTATTTCCAATTTTAATAATATGAGACAATTTATTTTTAAAGTATTATTATTCTGTATAGTATTTTTTGTAGTTGATAAGATTTTTATTGTTATACGAAATTTGGCGCCAAAATTTGATTACGATAGAAGGCTAGAATTAGTCCTTGATGGCAAAATAAATAAAGATATTGTCATTTTTGGATCTTCTAGAGGTCAACGTGATGTAGATATACAATTAATTAAAGATAGTCTAAATATAGAAGATGTTTACAATCTTTCTTATGGAGGTTCAACTCCTGAATTTCAATATTTTTTACTTGATATGTTAATTAAGTATAATAAAAAACCTAAATTAATAATTAAACTTATAGACGATGATTTTGAAGTTATGCACAAAGATTACCAAGGAAATGGTAAAGACTTCCGTTTAGACAGATTATATCCATTAGTAAAGTATAATGAAATACAAAAAGAATTGATTAAACGAGGTGAAAAAAATAGAATTTTATCTAGATTATTTATAATTCATCAATTAAACAAATCTAATTTCAATTTCAAAAATCAAGGAATCATAGATACTATAAATGGAGCAACACTACTTAATGGACATAACTCGAGACTTGATTGGAATTATGTATCTCAATCTTCTTACAATAAAGAAAGAGAAGATAGTATTGAAGTTTCATATTTAATAAGATTTCAAAAAAAATGTAATAATAACAATATAGAATTAATTTTTGCAACTGCTCCTGTCTTCCGAAAACCAAACAAAGAGTGGATTGAAAGTATGAAAGAAAATATTTTAACTTCAACTTATTTTTATCAACACAAATTAGATGAAAACTCTTATAAAGAAAAAGAAAATTTTGCAGACTTTAGCCATTTGAACAAAAAAGGCGCTAAAATTTATACACAAGATTTAATCTCATTTATAAAAAATAAGAAAATTTTATACACTGACTAAAATCAAGATATTTATAGGTAAATAAATTTGCTTAAAAAGCTCGATTTCATTCAAGCTTCTATACAAGAAATTCTACTTAGTAAACTGCAAGACTAGGCAGCAAAATGGTGGGATAGCATCTAGCAAAAAAGAATATTTACTACACTTTTTTGCTGATGAAAAACAACATTTAAATATTGATAATTTTCAATTAGGTATAAAATTATTCAAAGCAGAATCTCACTCCGTTGATCTCCTTCTCAACAAAGAAGAAATAAAAAGCCCGACAATTTGGACTAATCAAGTTTACTTAAAAGAATAAAAACTCTCCCTCACTACCACCCCTTCTAAGAAAATCATTAAAAACCATCTTTCACCTATTCGGTTATTATTATGTGTGCTAGCTGATATTACTCGTATTATCAGCTAGCCTGCAAACTGAAACTATCATTTAAAAAACCAGCGATATGTCTCAACTAACATTAATAAGACACGGTGAATCTGTATGGAATTTAAAGAATGTATTTACAGGTTGGGTGGATGTTCCGCTTTCTCACGATGGAATTAAAGAAGCCATTAAAGCCGGAGAAGAATTAGCCGATAAACAATTCGATGTGGTTTACACCTCGGTACAAGTTCGAGCCATTGAAACCACCATGATTGCACTCGCTCAAAGCAAAAGTGATAAAACACCGGTGATCATCCACAAAGAAGGAAAGATGAAAGAATGGACGGGTATTTATGATGAAGAAATGGCTCAAAATATAATTCCTGTGCATTGTGAGATAGACCTCAACGAACGCTACTATGGGGAGTTACAGGGAAAAAATAAAGAAAAAACTGCCGAAGAAGTAGGCGAAGAGCAAGTACACAAATGGCGAAGAAGTTACGATATTCCTCCTCCAAATGGAGAATGTTTAAAAGATACTGCTGCCCGAACTATTCCATTCTTCACAAAAAATATTTTACCACAATTAGAAGCAGGTAAAAACATTCTGGTGTCGGCACATGGCAATAGTTTGCGCTCAATCATTATGAATATTGAAGACCTGAGTAAAGAGCAAGTTTCTAATTTGGAGCTACCAACTGGCAAACCAATTTATTACAATTTTAAAAATGGGAAGCTAGAAAAGGCTAATAGTGAATTAAATACTGCTGCCAATAAATAATACTTTGGTTAATTAGATGACTAACTTTACTTTTATTAAACTACAGCTCTCAATCAACCTTCATATTTATTACAAAAAGTAGATGATGCATTGAAATCGAATGAGCGTAATTAAAACAATAGTTAGTCTTTCTTTATTTATCACACTCTGCAATTGCTCAAGTGAACAAGAGCAAACTACACATTCAGAAAAAAGAAAGTCTGGATTTGAAATGATTGATGTGCAAGGTGGTGAATACATAATGGGTGGTAACGACGATGTTGATGATGGCGGCCCTTCTGCAATGCGAATAGCAGATGAATGCCCACACAAAGTAACAGTTAAAGACTTTTCGATAGGTAAATATGAGGTTACCCAAGCAGATTGGATTGAAATTATGGGAAGCAATCCGAGTAAGCAAGAGCATTGCAACGATTGCCCAGTAGAACAAGTTTCTTGGAATGATATTCAGGAATTTATAAAAAAAGCCAATCTAAAATATGGCGAAAACTATAGGCTGCCTACCGAAGAAGAATGGGAGTTTGCAGCAAAAGGCGGGGCAAAGAGCAAAAGTTTTATGTATTCTGGCAGCAACAACCCTGAAGAGGTTGCTTGGTTTGCAGATAACTCAGAGGGTAAAGCGCATCCTGTAGGTATGCTTAAGCCAAATGAAATTGGCATATATGATATGAGTGGAAATATTTGGGAATGGTGCAGCAATGCTAAAACACCATATCCATGTGACAATCTAGGAAAAGCATTTGACTCTAAAGTGTTAAGAGGTGGATCGTTTAGTCATCGGGTGAGCAGTGTACGACTAAGAGACAGAAATGGAAGAGACCCATCGATGCAGTTACCTACGCTGGGTTTTCGCTTGGCAAAGTAAAATGCAAAGCTATAGCTACAATTAAAGCAGATTATCAACCAATCTAAAACCGCTTTTTAAAAGTAATACAATACTAATTGTTGGGTAAGTAAGTCATTAATGCTATATTGAATTTTTTGAAGAAGATATACATAAATGACTAAACTATACTTTAAATTCTTATTGCTGCTGTTATTAGGTTTGCAGAGCAATCTCATATGTGCTCAATCAATTTCTAAAGATATAGATGCAATTGTAGAAAATGCCATGAAAAACTTTACCGTGGCTGGTGTGGCTGTGGCGGTAGTAAAAGATGGCAAAATTGTGCATCAGAAAGGCTATGGTGTAAAATCTGCCGATTCGAAAGAGAAAGTAAACGAGCATACAAATTTTGGTATCGCTTCTAATTCAAAAGCTTTTACCACTGCCGCTTTGGCCATGTTAGTGGAAGATGGCAAACTCTCTTGGACAGACAAGGTGATAGAGCATATTCCAGAATTTAAGATGTATAATGATTATGTGACGCAAAACTTCAACATACAAGACTTGCTCACACACCGATCTGGTTTGGGTTTGGGCATAGGCGATTTAACCATGTTTCCAGATGGTTCAGACTTCGATATCAATGATATTTTGAGCAATTTTCAATATTTCGAGCCAAAATCTGCCTTTCGAACAAAGTTCGATTACGATAATATGCTCTATTTGGTAGCAGGAGAAGTGATACATCGAGTAAGTGGCAAAACTTGGGAGGAGTTTATAAAAGAGCGCATTTTTGAGCCACTCGAAATGGATAATTCTTATGCCTCTCTTACTTACATAGATAAAAATGGCAACAAGGCTTTGCCACATCTTAACGATGGCAAAAAACTCACTGTGATTGAACCAGAGCAATGGGATCCCAAAAAAATTAGTGGTGCAGCAGGAGGAATTTATGCAAATGTAAACGACTTAGCCAACTGGATGCTTGTTCACCTCAACAAAGGAAAATATGGCGAAAATCTAGACAAAAAGCTTTTTACCGAAGCCAGCCAACGCGAGATGTGGAAGATTCATACAACACTGGATGCCAACAGAAACCCGCGATATAATTCACATTTTAATGGCTATGGTTTAGGCTGGTTCCTTACAGACATGAAAGGTAATATGGTGGTTTCTCATACTGGTGGATTAATCGGCATGCTATCTAAAACGATTCTAGTGCCTGATTTAAACTTGGGCATTGTGGTTTTAACCAATACTTATTTAGATGGTGCAGGTGTTTTTTCTGCCGTATCACAGTCAATTTTAGATAAATATTTAGGTTTAGACGATTTCGATTGGACAGCAGCTTATGCAAAAATGCTAGGTCAAAATGATAGCACTGCCGATAAAGTAGTTGCAGCGGTTTGGGAAACTGTAGAAAATGCAGATGCCTCTCACCTCAATCTGGATGACTATATCGGCATTTACAAAGACAAATGGTTTGGTAACATTGAGATTTCTAAAAAGGATGATGGACTTTGGTTTAGATCGTACCGCTCACCAAAGTTAAGCGGAAAAATGGCCTATTATAAAGCCAATACTTTTGTGGTAAAATGGGATAATCCAAGCTTAATAGATGCTGATGCATTTGTGATGTTTCAGCTAGACGAAGAAGGAAAAGCCCAAGCCATTAAAATGAAAGGCATATCACCTGCAATAGATTTTAGCTTCGATTTCCAAGACCTAGACCTCAAAAGAGTAAATGAGGAATAGTGTATACACTCTACTTTATGATCACTACATATTGTTCACTGATAACTGCTGACTGATACTTGTTAACTGACAACTGTTAACTGCTATCTGTAATAAATGTATCCTTTCTTCTTTTTTGTATTATACTAAGACAGCTTTTTTCAATTAATTTAGTTTTACATATCAAATTACATTATGAGAAGAATCATTTTAGCAATCAGCGTTTTATTCGTCTTTGCCTGTGCAGAGCAAGAAAAATATGCGAATGAAAGTATACCTGTAGATGCTTTAACCGAAGAAGCATCAGAGACGCAAGCAGGAGCTTCTACCAGCATAAGTGAGCAAAGCACACCCGAAAACAGGAAAATGATCTGGTCTGCAAAAATGGAATTTCAGGTAAAAGATGTTACTGCTTCAACAGATGTGCTTTCAAAAATCTGCAAAGAACATGGCGGATTTATCTCTAAAATGAACATGAGCAGCACAAAATATCAGAAATCTAACCACTTGCAGATTCGAGTAAATAATGAAAACTTCTCCCCTCTTGTTAAGCAATTGCAATCAGAATCGATATTTACCAGCAATCTCGAAATTAACTCTAAGGATGTTACCGAAGAATTTGTGGATATAGAAAGTAGATTAAAAACCAAGAAAGATGTAAGAGACAGGTACATCGATATTTTAAGAAATAAAACGGGTGATGTAAAAGATGTAATTGAAGCAGAAGAAGCTATTAGAAAAATTACAGAAGAAATTGAAGCCAAAGAAGGTCGCCTCAGATACCTTACAGATAAAGTGTCGTTTAGCACTATCGATCTAGTAATTTTCCAAAAAGTAAGCTTTACTGAAGAGCCAAATGTATATGTAAAACCTTATTACGAAAAAGTATTAGATGCGCTAGAAAACGGTTGGAGCTTTGTAACAGGATTTATATTATTTATGCTAAACATGTGGCCACTCCTAATATTATTAGCCGTGTTATATTGGAAGAGAAAATGGCTTAAAATGAAGCTGAGCAGAAAAGCAAGCTAACAAGAATACTTATAAAGGGGAAGATAAATTAATTTTTGTTTTCCCCTTTTTATTTAACCATTCATGTAGTTTAGGTCAGTTTTTTGAGGGATGCTCTTTATTTTAGCATGTAAAATTAACTGACACTATTACCCTATGAAAAACCTATTAATTGCCCTATTTCTTCTTCCATTTTCTTTATTTGCGCAAACCAAAGAAGTCGATCTTAAAATCTCTCATCTTGTAGATAATTATTATATCTATGTGACTTACAACACTTATAATGGGCAGCGAATCACATCTAACGGATTGTATTTGGTAACAAAAAAAGGGGTTGTAATGATAGACACACCTTGGGATACTACACAGTTTCAACCTTTGCTCGATAGCATTAAAACCAGACACAACAAAGATGTAATTTTAACGGTTTCTACCCACTCTCACGACGACCGAACAGCCGGCTTAGATTACTACAAAACCAAAGGAATTAAAACATATGCTACCCGAATGACAGATTCGCTTTGTGTGGTAAACGAAAATGCCAGACCAGAATACCTGATGGATAGCGATACTACTTTTAAGGTTGGCAAATATGCCTTTGAGGTTTACTATCCCGGTGCAGGACACAGTCATGATAATATAGTAGTTTGGTTTAAGAATGATAAGATTCTCTATGGTGGTTGTTTTGTGAAAAGTACAGAAGCAAAAGGCTTAGGTTATACCGGAGAATCTGATCTAGATGCATGGCCGCAGTCAATTAAAAATGTACAGGCAAAATTCGCAGCACCGGTATATGTAATTCCCGGCCACGATGGATGGGAAAACAACCAATCACTAGCACATACACTAAAATTGTTGGAAGAGCGACCGAAGTAAGCAATTAAAATTGGATAAATATTATGCCTGTAGAAGTTTCTATATCAAGATACGATGATAAAATGGTTGAACAAGCTATCAGCCTTGAAGAATGGGAAGATTGTGTAAAAGAAATTGAAGATATTAAATTAGTAAAAAATGATGATGGTTCTTTAAGATCAGTAGATACTTTATGTGAAGACCTAAATGATTGGATTCCAATTTTTTGGTTAAATGATAATGGTAGTGGTTCAATGCGAGCTAGTGGATTTTTTAATTATCAGGAGAGCTATATAAAAGCAATTCAAATTGCAGATATTTATTTGGGGAGAAGAAGGAGAGATTTATTATTTGCCTAGATATGGAGTGATGTATGACGATTGTGAACCCGATGAACAAATACTATTAACTATTGACGATTTAATTGAAAATGAAGTTTATGAAGCAGAAGACTTTAAACAAAAAATAGATGTAATAATTGATTTAAAGAAATTCTCATATTCAGAGAATACCAAAGCAGCTCCAATAGAAATACGAGATAGCAAATATTCGAAAGCAAGATATTTTGAATATCAAGCATCAACAAAGAAGTGGTGGCAGTTTTGGAAATGATTATTGCTATTTATATTCAATGTCGATGCTTGAAATTGATAATCAGTTTGAAACACTCATCAAAAGCAAACTGAAAGAGTTTTGCCAAGTCAATTGCATCGACCTGGTTGCTAAACAAGAATTACTTACCAAAGAGCAAACCGCCCACATAACTGACTTTACCAGTGATTTTATTGAGTTTTTGTGGATTAATAGACAGTAATATAGCTACTTAAACTCTCTTAATGTAACTGATATTCTTTTACCTTGATGCTTTCTAAACGAAGGGACTTCATGAGTCCAATGCAGATTTGTATCCCAAGGCACTACAATTACCTCACCACTCCTCATTGTATAATCTTTATAACCTTTCAAACCTAAAGGTCTCAATCTAAAAGTTCTTTCTTCACCTAATGAGATAGTTACGATTTTACTCCCAACAACTAAATCTCTTGTATCATCCCTATGAGCTCCTATATAATGGCCTGATGCACCATCATACCAATTTAACAACATCCCATTCAATCCCTCATCAATATTCTCTTGACTCCATTTTAAAAATGGATATAAAGTTTCTATAATCGGAAGCGCATTGTTTTTAGCTCCTGTATATCTGTAATCTTTTCCATAAGCTTGTTGCCATCTTGGAGTTTTAACCTCTTTGCCATGCATTACCAGCGTATGAAACTCTTCAGGATGTAAGTTCCAAATATCCTCGAATGTTATTGAATTCGCACTAAACCTAACTGGATTTTTAGTTATCCAGATTGTATGTTTATTATCAAGATTTAGCTTATTAAAAATGCCCGAATTTAGTGTTGTCATTCAATGATATTTTAAACTTTTCAATAAGATGCAATATTATAAAATAATAGCTATTTAAGGTGATACTTTTGGTGTTTCGGTATCACTCCCCCAACAACTCTCCCAGTCTCTGTTGCAGTTCGTCAGGTGCAATGTTGATGGCTAGTATGCTACCGTCTTTGCCGACCAAATAGTTAGATGGAATAAACTGTATCATCATTTCTTTTATGTATTCATTTTGCCAGTTGTTAGGAGCAATTACATTTGGCCAACTTAATTGGTCTTTTTCAATAGCCTGTAACCAAGCGTCCTGAGTTTCATCCAGAGAAATACCTACTACTTCAAAGTCAGTTGATTTAAATTTGTCGTATACCTTTACTAAATCTGGATTGCTTTTTCGGCAAGGACCACACCAAGAAGCCCAAAACTCCACCAATAATATTTTACCTTTAAAATCTGCCGTTTTAACCATTTTTCCAGTTGCATCTGGTAACGAAAATGGCTTAAGCTGTTCCCCTATTTTAATATTTTTCAGCTTTTCTAGAGAAATGTTGATCGATTTTTTATTTTCTGTATTTAATGCTACTGTATCCAATTTAGCATATAAACCAATTGCTTGCTCGTAGGTAAAAATGGGGTCCATTGTCACATCAGATAGCAGCATCCAACTTAATTGACTTTTAGAATTTTCAGTAAAAATAGAATCTAAATAATGATGAAGTTTGGCACTCATAGCAGTATCACCGCCTATTTCAGCATAAAATTCCATTAGGTCTGCTAATATAATTGCCGATTGCGTCCCTTCTACAGATTCAATATTAGTGAGCCGTTCATCAACCGAAACAACTACTTCCATCTCTGTATTTTCTAAGAATAAATACCCATTAGGGTAACCACTCTTTGTTTGCAAATTGGCTTCTGTTGGGTAATCTACCGAACCGGTAAAATAGAAACTATTATCTTTTACCATGGTGCTATCGGTTTTATCTGCATAATTCAAATAAATAAAACCACTATAATTATTTGAAACTGTACCATTAATTTTAAAAGTGCCGGCTTGGCTAAATAGATTGATTGTTTGAAATACACAGCATATTGAAAATAGTAGAGCCTTCAGTTTCATGTTAAATTGTTTAAATCAGAAAGGAGTTTATCAAAAAGTTATTTGTAGATACTAAAAAATGTACAAGTTCATCTACGAATAATTAAAAATAAAAGTTACTAATTTTGAGGTATTATATCAGAAGAAGTCATTTAAAGCTTTACATACAAATTGAATTAAAGCGCATTCTTCTATGTAAGAAAAATGCTATAAAAATATATTTTTAGTAACTTGCTATAACAAAGTACCGTATTCCAGAATGTTATCGATTATTTATCCTTATTGCAGGTTCTATGCATAATGTAATATTTACCAGATCAGTTTTATTTATTTTACTCCTCTCAATTTGCAATCTCAAACTACAAGCGCAAGCCGATAGCGATTATGCCATTGTACATATTTATAGAAGTCATATAGGATATGGGGCAAACAACAATGCGCCAGTTCTGGTAAACGAGAAACAAAACTTTGAGCTTACAAGTCCGGGTAGGCTAACTCTCAAACTGAGCTCTGAGGGTTATTATTCTTTCAAAACAATTAGAAGCATCGTTTCTTTAGATATTAAAAAAGGCAAAGAGTATTTTCTGGAAGTTTATCCCGCTTTAACTACTTTCAAAATTGGACACCCGAAGGATTACGGCAAAGCCAAATCTAAATTTGAAGCCATTGGAGATGGATATGCGCAAACATTTATAGAAGACCCAAAAAATCCACTTATTGAGCAACTTGGTGACTATGCGATGGTACATATTTATCGCAAAAATGCGCTTCACGGGGCTATTTATAAGACCCCAGTAGTTGTAAACGACAAAAAAACTTTTGACCTAAGCAATGCCGATAAGTTGTCGATTAAGATACATTCTGAGGGGAAAATAAAATTTAGAACATTGAGAAGTGTGGCTTATCTAGATGTAAAACATGGAAACGAATACTATCTAGAAATTTACCCTGCACTTACAACTTTTAAGATTTATAAGGTAGAAAATACCTTAAGTGCGGTAAATAGCATGGCTGCCATCCCAGAAAAAAATATAGATTCTTTTGAAGAAGATATCAATGATCCATTTATAGATTCGGCGAATCCAGTTGAGGTTGTTGAGGAAGAAACGGAATTGCCAAAAACAGAAGAAACTGAGGTAATTGATATTGCCAGAGATTACAAACCAGTAATCAATCCAGAGTTACTTACTGGTCTCACTCCTACTTCTACAAAAAATGAAAATGCCATTGCTGTAGTAATTGGCAATGCTTTGTACGAATATGCCAAGCCCGTAGATTTTGCCATAAACGATGCTGCTGCTGTAAAAAAGTATTTGGTGGATGTTTTTGGCTTTTTAGAAGGCAATATTTATTATTTGGAAAACGCCAGTAAGGGAGATTTTGAAAGATTTTTTGGCAACAGCACCTATCCAAATGGTAAGCTCTTTAATTCTGTAAGAGCAAATCTGAGTGATGTTTTTGTGTTTTACTCTGGGCATGGTGCTCCCGGGTTAAAAGACCAAAAAGGTTATTTCGTGCCGGTTGAATGCGATCCACAGTATGTGGAGCTTTCTGGTTATTCGCTAGATGTGTTTTACAAAAACTTAAGCCAGATTCCGGCAAAGAGCATGACTGTTGTGCTAGATGCATGTTTCTCTGGTGCTGATGTTTACGAAAATATTTCTCCAATTGTGATAGCCTCCAAAGGAGCAGATGGTTTAAAAAATGGCATCGTGCTTTCTTCCACTTCTGAAAATCAGGTGGCAACTTGGTACAATGACAAAGGCCACGGCATGTTTACCTATTTCTTTTTGAAAGCCTTGCAAAACAAAAATGCAGACTATAATAAAGATAAAGTCATTAGCTACGAAGAGGTTTTTAAATATGTTTCTGACAAAAACTACGGTGTGCCTTATTACTCAAGAAGGCTACACGGCGTAGAGCAAGACCCCGTGATACAAGGCGAAAACCCAGAGAAAGTAATGGTGAGTTTTAGATAACTTCAACTAGACTGTCTTATTGAAACCTAAAAACAAAGGAATAAATAATAAAGAAGACCATTATTCCTTTCCACCCGAAATCTACTAACATGGTTAAGTATCGGATAGCGGGATGCTTTCCTGTAAAAATATGATATTGAGGAAACATACCCATAGCCCATATTACAGGATGCATCTGTGGCTTGTTTAAGTTACTCCTTTGTTCTCTAAAAAATGTATATCCCAGCCAGATTTTTATAATAACTAAACCAATTGCAATTCCCTCTAATATTTCAAAATCTTGTCTCATTTAAATTATATCTCACATAAAATTATAAGCCACTACTGCTTTAAGAATTACAACGTTACCTATCATCCCTGGAAGGGTTCCTTCCCACACTCCTCTAAAAATAATAGCGTCTTTCATGCTAATTTTATAGCAAACACCCAAACTTGCAGTTGCTCTAAAATATAAAGTCTTTTGATCTGATGTATAATTTTTACTTTTAATATAAGTATCATCCACATATATATCCCTTGTCGATTCTATTTGACTATTAATCAGATATTTACCTGCGATACCAACATCAATAACAGGTCTAACAGTTTTTGCTGAAAGTTCACGATAATAAGTAAAACTAAAATCTAAGGCATTTAAATTTATATTATAGGTATCTACAATTTGGCCAATCGAATCTGGCAGATTTTCATTTACCATCATCTCTGTAGACTGAAATACCCCTGTTTTTGTGTATGACTTATCAGAAGCTTTACTGAATGCTAGACTAAA
>PBYL01000103.1 GCA_002729595.1 Thalassovita sp.
AAATCATATCAGAAATAGATGCAGTTAGTTTGAGTGAGAAATGGGATGGCATACCTTATAGCTCCGTAGATGCAGCCATTTACTGGCCAGACAACCAAAAGGCCTATTTCTTTAAAGGTGATAATTACATTCGATTTGACATAATTTCTGGAACCACAGATAGCGGATACCCTAAAAATACACCTCAATACTGGCCGGGCATCAATTTCTCAAAAATAGATGCGAGCTGCTATTGGTACGAAAATAATCACTCATACTTCTTTAGCGGTGACCAATTTATATTGTATGATGTAATTGAAGATAAAGCCGTAGATGGTTATCCTAAAAAAATTGATAACACCACATGGCCAGGTCTCACATTTAGCGTTATCGACGCAGCAGTTTCTTTAAAAAATGGAAAGACTTATTTCTTTAGCGGAAACCAGTATATCCGATTTGATAGAAAGAAACATAGAGCAGACCCCGGCTACCCTAAAAAATTAAATACTGACAATTGGTTCGGTTTGGAATTCGAAAGGATTGATGCAGCAATATCTGTAGGAGATAATATAATTCAGCTTATTTCTGGAGATAAGTCTGATACATGGAATGTAGAGAAAAGTAATTAAGATTTCCCCCGGCACATTGCCAGTTGGCTTTCTTTAAAACTATTGGTTTTGCAAAAAATCGACTGTTTTAAGAAAGCCTTTTTTGTTTTTAAGCCTCCTTTTATTGAAATTATCTTTCATTTGGTTGAAATTAATTTCACAGCTCCCACCATTTCTCTTTCTTAGACTTATGCCTTTTGTGGCAATCTGTTTGAAAACACCAATAAAACCAAATCAATATGAAACGTATCAATTTTTTTAAGAAGAATGGCTGGCTAACTTTTGGATTATTAGGCTTAATGCTTGTGACTTCAACAGCAGCCACTTTAGTAAAAGTAAAAAATGACAGATTCGGAAAGTTTTTTCCGAGAGAAGAAATTAGGAGCTATGTTGAAAGCACTGTAAAACCTGTATTAGTTTCTTACAGGAACAAACTAGACTCAGAACTTAGTGCTAGCGAAAAGAAAAAAGTAGAATCTATTAGAACTGAGTTAAAAGCATTAAAAGAGAACCAAAAAGAGTTGGGTTTTGCCATGAGAGAAAAACGCAGAAATGGTGAAGAACCAACTGCCGAAGAGCAAAACGAGGTCCGCAAAGTAATGCGCGAGATAAGACAAATCACTCAAGATGCATGGGACATTGCAGATGCACATAGTAGTTTTTATGATAACATGTTCACCGAAACTGAAGACGATCGCAAAAAATGGCGCGAAGAAATTCAGGGGATCATGAAAACACAAATGGAAAAAATGAAAGAAGAAAGACCTGATAGAAACGGTCGTCCGGAGAGAGGGCAAATGGATAAAAAACGTCCAGAAAACAAAAACTCAGAAGAACGCCCAGAAAGAGGTGGCCCAGAAGGTAAACCTGAAAAAGGTCCAGAGGGAGAATTTAAGGGTGGTCCTGAAGCTGACTTTAAAGGTCGTCCTGATAGAAAAGGTCCAGAAGGTGGCAGACAGCACAGAGGTAATAGAGGCCCTGGAGGTTTTGGATTCTTAGGTAAATTAGATCCTGCAAACCCACAAACTGAAGTAATATTCTTACTTTGGGATACTGAAGACTCAATTTTTCCAGAGCGTGAAGATAGACCAGAAGACAAAGCGATGACTTTCCCTAACCCTGCTTTCGACGGTTCAAAACTATTTTACAAAGTAGATACTAAAGGTAAAGTGCAAATCGAACTGTTTAACGAAAAGGGCGATAGCATCAAAAAGCTAGAAAACGGACAAAAAGAACCAGGTAAATACACATTAGAAATTGATGTAAAAGACCTGCAACCAGGAATGTACTATTACAAAATCACTACTCCTGATGATACAATAACCAGAAAGTTCATTAAAAAAAATAATTAATCTGAATATGACTGAGAGGCTAAACTGAACTCAAAAAAAGAGACAGAAAATAGCCTCTCTTTATATGTTTTTAAGTGCATCAATCACATCCATATTTTCATTTTTCCTCTTAATTACCAACAAAGGCACATCTGCTTGCTCTCTTACCAAACATTCTGCAAAACTTCCTAAGAATATACTAGCAGCAAATGTTCTCCCCTTAGAGCCTACAATTACCATTTTTGCCTGCATGCTATCTGCTGTTTTTTGCACCAATGTGGCAGGGTCACTTTTCTTGTTTAATGTAAAGATCGGAGTAATATAAACATCGTCTGGATTCTCTATGTTTTGCTCAAACTCACGGTATCTGGTAATGGCATGCTTTTTCATAATCGCTGCTACCTCGTCAAAAGACTTTCCAGATTTATGAAACCCAACAGGTACATTAAAAATATGCTGGCTATAAACAGTTGAGTTAGGTATTAAATGAGCAAACTCCAATGCTTTTTGTGTAGATAATTCTGAGTTTACAGAAAAGTCGTTACACACCAAAATAGTATCTAATACTGTTTCTGCTTTTTCTGGTATAATCAATACAGAACTAGCTGTTCTTCTTGTAAAGCGAGTTAAAAACACGCCACTCCCTTTTGAGTTTTTCTTTCCTAAAATGGTAAGATCAACTTCTTTTACTTTTACCCAGTGCAACATTTGAGGAAATGGCGCACCTTCTACCACCATGTATTCTATATCAAAATTCTGGTGAGAAGTAAAGTTATTTGCAACAACTTGCTTCATCTCATCTTTCAGATACTCATCCAAAGGCTCTTCTATACTCAATTCTTTCCTAACCTCTTCAGGTAAGTCTAGGCTGTTATGTACATGTATAAAATAGATTTTTTCAGGTTGAGAAAGGTTGCTAATAAACTCTGTGTAACGAATTACATTAGCATCAAACTCGGTAAAATCTATACCGATGAGAAGTCTTTTAAAGCGGTCCATTGTTGTAATTTTTGTTTATTAATTTGTTCGTTTTAATATCGAATAGACAAATTAAAATTAGTCAAAAATCCAGTTTTATAAACTGTAATCAGCATTTTATTTCTATTCCCAATATTTTTTTTAGTGATTTTTTAGCTATTCTGACTTAAAAATTAGTGTACAATGCTTATGAATTGATGCACAATTACATTTTGAGAATTTCACAAACAATAAAGAATCGATAATGTTTGAATAATATAATCAATCTAAAAAAACAGAAGATATGACTCAAAAAGTTTGGCTGATTACAGGATGCTCTACAGGTTTCGGAAGAGAATTGGCAAAAATAGCAGCCGCTAAAGGCGATTTTGTTGTAGGCACGCTTAGAAAAGAATCTCAGATCGAAGAGTTTGAAAGCTTATCTCCGGGAAAGATTACAGCTATTATTTTAGATGTTACCAATCCTGAGCAAATTAAAGAAGGAGTTGATAAAGCTGTGCAAATGCATGGTAAAATTGATGTTCTAGTTAACAATGCTGGTTATGGTGTTTTAGGTAGTGTAGAAGAAGTAACAGAAGAAGCCATGCAAAGCCAGTTTAATGTAAATGTATTTGGCGCTGTTAGAATGATAAAAGCAGTATTGCCTTACATGAGAAGACAAAGAAAAGGCCATATACTTAATATTACTTCTATTGCAGGTTTAAATGGTTTTCCGGGAGTAGGAATTTACAACGGGTCTAAGTTTGCTCTTGAGGGTATTGGCGAGGCACTTGCCGCAGAAACCTCTCACTTAGGCATAAAAGTAACCAACATCGAACCTGGGCCTTTCCGTACCGATTGGGCTGGTAGGTCTGCAAATTTATTCCACTCAGAAATTGTGGATTACAAAGAATCTGCATGGAAGAATGTACAATCAATTTCGGGTGTGAGTGGTAAACAAGTAGGTGACCCAGAAAAAGCAGCCAATGCTATGTACAAGGTTACTCAAATGGAAAAACCACCTTTACACTTGCCATTGGGAGCATCATCTTACAAAAGAGCTCGTATAAAATTCAGTACTATTTTGGAAGAGTTCGATCAATACGAAAACATCGGTCTGCCAACAGACTTTACTGAAGATGAGTTAAAAGCAATGGAAAATTAATCCTATATTTTAGTAATACATATTTGATAAAAGAGAGCTATAACATGTAGCTCTTTTTTATTTTATAGAATATGAAGCAGTAATAGGATAATGATCTGAATAATCCACTTCGTAATGAGTCTTAAAATCAATTGCTGAAAGGCGTTCGCTAAAAAACTGATTATCGATTCTTAAAAAAGATAAACTACCATTATAACTAAAACCAAAACCCATCCCCTGCTCTTCAAAAGCATTATTTAAGTAGTGCCTCAACTTGAAATAAGAATAACTATAAGGTGTATCGTTTAAATCTCCGCAAACAATAATCGGGTATTGGGTATCTTCTAAGTATCGCTCAATCTTTCTTAATTGCTTTTCTCTAGCTAAAAAACCAACCTTTAGCTTTTCCATTAAAGATCGTAAGCCTGTTACACGCTGCTCTTGAAGTGCAAGATCATCTTCACCCAAACTTAAAGATTGCAAGTGTACATTAATTACTCGAATGGTATCGCCATTTACAGCAATATCTGCAAAAATAGCACTGTTGGTGGAGTTATTTTGTAAATCAATCACCCCTCTAGACACGATTGGATACTTGCTAAATATAGCTAGGCCAAACTCTCCTCCTATTCTATTAATTACCACAGGCTGAAAAAAGTGATACTGCTCACCACTATGGCTAATTTTTTTAGTAGTGGCGAACTCTGGTTGCTTATCTAAATTGTAAAACTCTTGTATACACTTTACGTCTGCGCTGTGTTTTGCCACCCAATCAATCGGCTTTACAGACTCTTCCAAGTTGTTATTATACAAGTTGAAAACCCGAGCATTGTAACTAAGTACAGAGATTGGCTGTACATCATCTTTATTTTCGGTAGAAAAAGAAAATGAAGCCTTAATAAAAGGAAAGCCACATGCCAATAATATGATAGGATAAATGATGTTTTTTGACTTTCTGAATGCAAAAAACACCAATCTGATACATTCAAAAAGTATGATAAAAGGAACTAGTAAAGCCAAAAAAGCAGCCGGCCAGAATATTCCCGGCGAAATAAGTACGCACGAATATGCTATTAAAACAAAAAGACAATAAGTAATCTTTAGGAGGCTAATTGCTTTCAAGAATTATAAATTAAGGCCTTAAATAAAATACTTATTTAGTTTCATCATCATAAGCCAACCCCAAAATTATATCAAACTCTTCCTTCTTAAGAGGCATTACCGATAAGCGCGATTGCTTTACCAATGCAATATCTGTTAAGCGTTCGTCTGCTTTAATCTGCTCTAATGTTACTGTTTTAGGAAGTTTCTCAACAGGTGCAAGGTCTACAACTACCCATCTTGTATCTTCTGTGGTTGGGTCTTGGTAAAATTCTTTTACTACTTCTGCAATTCCAACTACTTCTTTGTCTTTAACACTGTGGTAAAAAAGCACTTTATCTGAGACTTTCATTGCCTTCATGTTGTTTCTAGCCTGATAGTTTCTTACGCCATCCCAGTGATCTCTTCCGAGTGCGGTAAAGTCGTCCCATGAGTATGTACCCGGCTCAGATTTCACCAACCAATAATTCATAAAATTGTGTTTTTTATAAAGATTTGTTTTTCTTACCGCCGAAATTAAGTTTTTGCTGCTAATCCATCAAGATATTGTAGCTAAATTCCATAGATTTGTGCAATGCTTGAAACGAGTTGAGCTGTTTTTTTGGAATTTCTAACATAAAAGCATTTACTGAAAATATCATGAAAGTAAAAGACAAACAATTTAAAGTTTATCTGGACGAAGAGAAAATACAAAGCAGGCTCAAAGAAATTGGAAAGCAGATTACCGAAGATTATCAGGGACAAGAGCTTGTTGTGGTAGGTATTTTAAATGGTGCCTTTATGTTTCTTGCCGATCTTTGTCGCTATATAGACCTTCCTCTCGAAATTTCTTTTGCCAAATATAGCTCTTATAGAGGTACTAGCTCTACAGGAAAAGTAGCTGAACTAATTGGTTTTAATGAAACCATAAAAGATAAGCATGTGCTTATCGTAGAAGATATAATCGACACAGGAAATACTATAAAAAAGCTTTCTGAAGACGTAGTTAAAAAAGAACCCGCTTCTGTAAAAATTGCCGCACTACTGCTAAAACCAGAGGTTTATAAAGGATCTATTAAAATAGATTACCTAGGTCTAAAAATAGACAACAAGTTTGTTGTTGGCTATGGCTTAGATTACGATGGCTTCGGCAGAAACCTCAAAGATTTATATGTACTCGACGAGTAAAAAATAAATCTAAATCTTGTAACACTTGTTACTCTAGGTAGTTAAAATACCTGCAAAAGTTCTTTATCAACCAATTATTACATAAACCATGAAACTCGATGGTCTCCGAAAACTGGTTAGTAAGGGTGAAGGAAGCATGTTGGAGTTTAAGAGAAAAGCTGCTGATCCTGTAAAGATTATGCGAGAAGTAGTAGCTTTTGCCAACACCAACGGTGGAACATTATTAATCGGAGTAAACGATGATGGAGGAATTACCGGCCTCAAAGATGCCGAAGGAGAAGTATTTGTTCTTGAGAAAGCCATTGAAAAGCATTGCAAACCTGCAATTAACTATTCCTTTGAGTATATAACCTTAAATGCCCGAAAAAATGTAGTTGCTTTCTACATAGAAGAGAGCCAACACAAACCTGTTTTTTTAATTTATAACTTTAATAAAAAAATCGGCAGAGCCTACCTGCGAGTTGCCGACCGTAGCGTACAAAGTAGCCGCGAATTAAGGCAAATACTAAAAGCCCGAACTAAAAATACCGAAGCCTATTTTGTATATGGCGAACACGAAAGACAACTAATACAATACGCCTCTTCTAATGGTAAAATCGATATTGAAGGCTTTGCCAATTATGCAGGTATTAGTAAAGAAAAAGCATCTGAAATAATGGTGAAGCTAACGATTGCCAATGTGCTAGAAATCCATCCGGGGGAGCAAAAAGATTTTTATTCTGTAAAAGAAGTTGCTGATGGATTATATTCTTAAATAAAAAAATGGTACTTTAAATGTTAAAGTACCATTCCATGGTTCATGTTATGTGACTAACTGTTGCATTAACAATAAGCGAAATTAATTTTATTTAAATACAGCACCATTGGTTTTAGACATAAAGCTACTTTACACTGTTATTTAGAGTATATACACATAAATAAGGCACAGGTAGTGTATAAATGGTATTTTATAAGTGTTTTATTGTATTTTGTCTAAATTAATTTTTATTACTTCGTCAATTTCAATCTTCAGTTATTTTTGTTAGAATACCCGGTTTATCAGTTTGTATTATGAGCCTTCAACTAAAAAAAGACTCTTTAATTTTAAGGTTTTCACAAAACCGTCCGCTAGTACACATAGCGTTCTGGGTCGCTTATATTTGCTTTTATGGCACATCTTGGGGTAGCTACGACGATCATTACCTCAGAGCTTTTATTTGTGAAACTGCTGAATTACTGATAAAACTTCCGCTGGTATACTTTGTGCTTTTTAATTTGATTGAAAAGTACCTGTTTCAACGAAAGTATGCTGAGTTCTTTACCTATACTTTTGTCGCTATTATTTTTGCTGGTCTTGCTATAAGACTTTTCTACCAATACGTACTATATCCACAGTTCATACCCGAGCGGGTTGGAACACCCTTTTTCATAACTTTCAGAATACTGAAAACCTTAGCCAACACTTATACATTAGCCATTATGGTAATTGTAATTAAACTTCTGAAAAAATGGTATAAAGATCAGCAGGAAGCGAAATCTTTGGAAAAAGAAAAACTAGAGGCTGAACTTAAGTTTCTTAAGTCTCAGGTACATCCTCATTTTCTTTTCAATACCCTAAACAACCTTTATTCACTTACTTTAAAAAAATCTGATAATGCCCCTGAAGTAGTTCTAAAACTTTCTGAATTAATGAGCTATATGCTTTACGATACAGTAGCAAAACAGGTATCACTCAGTAAAGAGATTAACTACATCAACCACTACATAGATTTAGAAAAAATAAGATATGGAGAAAGATTAGATGTTTCTTTTAACATATCTGGCGATTTGAGTGGAAAAATGATCGCCCCAATGTTGCTATTACCTTTTATCGAAAACAGCTTTAAGCACGGTGTAAGTGGCGAATTAGAAACTGTTTGGGTTTCTTTTGACCTACATGTAACTGAAGATAAGCTTGTATTTAAGGTAGAAAACAGTAAATCTCCTGAAGATGATCACTTAAAGATCAGTAGTTACAGAAGTGGCATTGGTCTCAAAAATGTAAAGAGAAGACTAGACCTTATCTACGCAGACAACTACGACCTCAAAATCTTTGACGAAAAAGATACTTTCTTGGTAGTGCTTAAATTGAAGCTGACTACTAATGATGAATTGATGTTCCAAGACAGCTTGGAAAGAAATGTGATTCAGTAATAATTGAAAAATTATCTTTAAGTCTGTATTTTAAAGGAAAAGAGGAAATTCCCCTAATACATTTATATTATGAAAGTAAGATGCTTAATAGTGGATGATGAACCACTAGCCCTCGATGTATTGGAAAATTACATAGAGCGGTTAGACACGCTGGAACTTGTGGCCAGATGTAAAAACGCCATTGAAGCCTACAATAAAATACAGACTGAAAAGATAGATTTACTTTTTTTAGATATTCAGATGCCTAAACTTACAGGTATCGACTTTATGAAGAGTGTGAAAAATCCGCCAAAAGTGATTTTTACCACTGCTTATAGAGAATATGCCATTGAAGGTTACGAACTGGATGCAGTAGATTACTTACTAAAACCAATTTCGTTCGATCGCTTTTTAAAAGCAGTTAATAAGGTAATTTTTAACAAACCAGACGAAAGCAAATCTAAGTCTGAGCTTAATAATTTAATTACCCAAACTGTTTCAAACTCAACCCCAACTGATATTCCCCAAGAGCCATTTATCTATTTAAAATCTGATAAAAAAATGGTTAAGGTGCTTCTGAAGGACATTCTGTATATCGAAAGTTTGAAAGATTATATCAGGGTAAAAACTCCGGGTAAAGAAGTAGTTGCTTACCAAAAAATCAGTTATCTCGAAGAGAAACTTCCTGAGCAGCGTTTTATGCGCATCCACCGTTCTTTCATTATCAATCTGGAAAAAATTGAAGCATTTTGTGCTACACATGCCGAAGTAGCCGGCTTCGAAATTCCGATTGGTAGAAATTATAAAAATGAAGCACTCAAAAAACTAAATGAGCACAACCTGCTAGACAGCTAATTTTTTCATTATTTTTTGTGAAATAATGGCAGGATTCATGATTTTATAATTTCTTTTGAATGTAGAACGACAATAATAATTTATGAAATCATTCCAAATCCTAGCTATCATTTTATTTACTTCATTAGCATCTCAACTATTAGCTCAAGAATTTAAAGGCGTAGTTATTCTAGGTGCCAGTGCTTCACAGATTGATGGTGATGATTTAGGTGGATTTGATAAAGCAGGTTTTCAGGTAGGTGCAGGTGTGTCGTTTCCTATCAGCGAAAAG
>PBYL01000104.1 GCA_002729595.1 Thalassovita sp.
ACAATGCTGGATTTCGTTACTTTGCCTTGTATAAAAGTTCTGAAGTTCAAAGGTATAAAAAACCTGATCAAAAGAGATGCGGGAGCGTCTGTGAAATCAGGAATTTATTCTTTTTGAAATGTAGCCTTGATTATTAGGGTGTGAAAAACTCACAATCGAAGATAAAGAAAATTTCTTAATTATGATAAAATGCCGGACATTGAATTCTGTCTTTGCTATTAATTTTGAAAGGCTCGAAAATCACAGATATCTCATGAGAGCCACCAGACTGACCTGCCAATTTAGACACGTTTATATCGTAACTATAACCCACCCACAAAGAGCGTATTTGTAAACCTATTAAAGCTGCTATAGCATCTCTACTTATATTATCTTCAGCATCTTGTTTTACTGGCAAACCTCGGTACCATAAACCAACCACCAAGGGCTCATAAAAGAAATTGATACCTAAATCTAACTGATCGAATTCTTGCTGGTTTTGATATAGAAATGAAGGTGACAAATACATTCTTGGATAGCCATAAGGATTTACAGGAATTTTAGCTCCACCTTGCACAGACACCCGCATTGGAATTTGCATTACTCCCACTTCGGTTTGTTGTACAGGTTCATTTAGATGAAAAATGGATACTCCTGTCCAAAAAATCTTATTATAAAGCATAAAGCCAGTCCCAAAATCAGCAAAACTGGCGTTGAAATCTCTTAGATTTTCGGCAGACTCTCCAGTATTATTATCTATTTGGTCACCAAATACCAAATTGGAATAACCTGCACTTCTACGAATATAGGCTCCTTGCAAACCAAGCCTTAATTTCCATTCTTTATTTAATTTGAGTTGATAGGCATATGAAAATGCAACATGGTTAGACTGTAAATCTAAACCACCAGAACGATCGTTCATCACGTACAAACCAATGCCACTATTTAGCTTTTTGAGATTGTAATCAAATGAAGCAATATTGGTTTCTAAACCACGAGGAATTGCCGCCCACTGCCTTCTATAAGTTGTAGCTAACCTATATTCATTTACAAGCCCACTAAATGCCGGATTAAGATATAATGGAGAAGCATAAAACTGCGTAAACATTGCATCTTGCCCAATTACATGATAAATGAGAATAAGCTTCAAAAAAATAAAAGCACTGATGAACTTGCCTGAAAAAATCTTCACGTAATAATTAAATAAAAAAATTTATCTCTTATCTACTGATTAATTTAAAGCGAATATCGGACTTAAATTGTTCCCAAATCAAAAATTCAAATTAAAAGATAATCTACCTGCCTAACACTGATTCTTCTCAGCAAATCTGATCTTTTTCAATTTATCTTAACATTTATTTAAAAATCTTAATCTAAAATACCAAAATTCACGTATTCGAAAATGATCCTACTTTCAAAACAAACCAGATAAATTATCGAAACTGTAATTATACTTTTATCAACATGTTTGTCAGATTAATTCCTAGATCATTTCGACTGCTTACCACTTTTTTAGTTTTATCTCTGCTACCATCTTGTGCAACTATTTTTAGTGGCACTTCGCAAAGTGTTAAAGTAATTTCTACTCCAAAAGATGCCAAGGTTTACTTAAATGGAAACGATACTGGCGCACTTACAAACTCAAGAATTAAAATTAACAGAGCTGTAAGAAGCGGGCCAGAAAATTACACAAATGAACAAGCCTACAGAATAGAAAAAGAAGGCTATGCTTCCACAACAATTCGAGACAGACGCAAAGTAAATGGACTTGCCCTTGCACTTGATTTTTTATTCCCTCCTGCTGTGCTTGTAGATTTTCTTAATGGCTCAATATATAAGTACAGAAGACGCATTAGGGCAAACCTTGTACCTGAGCCAATTGTGGAAGATACTGTAACATTAATTGCTTCTCAAGAACCAGAAATTAAAGTTGAAGAAACAATTACAGAACCTGTAATAATTGCTGAGCCAGAAGTTTTAGAAGAAAGCATTGATGTAGATATTCCCGAAACTTCTCACCTAAATCCTGATGCTATTGCTGTAATTATAGGTAATGAGTTTTACGATAATCCAGATATTCCAGATGTGAGCTATGCCATGGAAGACATGCAAAGTATGAAACAATACTTGATTAAAACTTTTGGCTATAGAGAAGGAAACATCATAGAAATATCTAATGCTAGCCTTGCGGATTTTAACAGAGTATTTGGTAATTCCGATAACTTTAAAGCCAGACTATATAATATTGTAAAACCCGGTGTGAGCGATGTGTTTATTTATTATAGTGGACACGGTGCACCATCTACAGAAAACAATCAGGGTTATTTAGTTCCAGTAGAATGCCAAGATATCTCATTACTTCAATTTGAAGGTTACGAACTCAATACCTTGTTCGACAATCTAGCCGAAATTCCATACAATTCTCTTACAGTAGTTTTAGATGCTTGCTTTAGCGGCAATTCACACAACGGAGCGTTAATTAAACAAGCATCACCTATTTATATAGAACCAAGAATGAAATTACTCAACAAAGAAAACACAGTAATTTTTTCTTCTAGTTCAGGAAATCAAATTTCTTCGTGGTATTCTAAACAATCTCACTCACTTTTTACTTATTACTTTTTAAGAGGGATTAAAGGATCAGCCAATAACTACGGTTCAAAAAGTGAACTTTCGATAGATGAACTTTCATCTTACTTGCTCGAAAATGTACCATATTCTGCAAGAAGGATGTTTAACCGTACACAAACGCCAGAAATTATTGGAGATAAGAACAGAATTTTAATTAATTATTAATTACTTAAAAAAAATTTTTTATTAACTCTTTTCTTATTTCGAATCTTTCGATAAACCTATTAGATTTACCTCTGTTTTTAGCCATAAAATCAGAGGTTTATTTTTTTAACTTAATTTAAATCAGAGAAAAAATAGTGAAACTACTTTTTAAAATTCATTTTCATACACAGTGGGGACAAAAGCTCAAAATATGTGGTTCTTTGCCTGAATTGGGTGAATGGAAAGATGAGGAAGCATTAAACCTCAATTATATTGCCGATGGTTACTGGGAACTCGAATTAGATGTAGAACTTGGCAAAGCAAAGTCTTTTGATTACAAGTATTTTCTCTATTTCGAAGAGAGCGGTTGGATAGAATGGGAAGCCGGAAAAAGCAGATATGTAGAAGTGCCATCTGCCAAATTTAGTCTTATCGAGCTTCAAGACGCTTGGAGATCATCGAGAGACTTAGAAAATGTATTCGAGACTAATGCATTCTCAAAAGCAGTTTTCACAAAACCTGTTTTTGATATTAAGGCTAAAAAACCAAAATTTAAAAAAGGTCTAGCGCTTCAACAGTTTAAAATAAAGGTACCGAGAATTAATCCGGGTTATGCAGTTTGTCTTATCGGAAACAACGATAAACTTGGTAACTGGAACGAAGAAGAAGCTATCGTAATGGGTTACGATACTGATACCCAAACTTGGAGTACTTATGTTAATTTAGAAACTGTATTTCCAGTAAGATATAAATATGGCATTTACGATACCCACAACAAAAAGATCGTAGAATGGGAAGCTGGCGAAGACAGATATATTTCCACAGCATCTAGAATAGACCAAACAGTTTTTACGGCTAAAACCGACGAACTATTCAGATACAATCAAGCATGGAAAGGTAGTGGCGTTGCCGTACCAGTATTCTCTCTTAGAAGCAAAAACAGTTTAGGTGTTGGAGAATTTAGCGATATTAAATTGCTGATAGACTGGGCAGAAAAAACCGGAATGAAGATGGTGCAAATTCTGCCAGTAAACGATACCGTTGCTACCCACACTTGGACAGACTCATATCCATACTCAGCTATTTCGGTATTTGCCCTCCATCCTATTTACATGAATGTAGAGGAGTTAGGTTCTATACATGCCGAAGTAACCAAAGATATTTTATTAGAGCAAAAGCAAATTTTAAATAAAAAAGCTCATGTAGATTATGAGCAAGTAATGCGTACCAAATCGAGGTACTTTAAACTTGCTTATGATGAGCACAAAGAGAACTTTTTAAAAGACCCGCTTTTTAAATTGTTCTTTGAAGAAAACAAAGAATGGTTAGTGCCTTATGCTGCATTCTCTTACCTCAGAGATTTATACGGCACACCAGACTTTAGCCAATGGGAAAAATACAGTAAGATCACTCCTGAAATTTTAGAGAATCTTACTTCGCCAGAAGCAGCTCAATACGACGATATTGCCATACATTACTATATTCAATTCCATTTAAATATTCAATTAAAGGCTGTTGCTGAATATGCCAGAAGCAAAGGCATAGTGCTTAAAGGAGATATTCCGATAGGTATTTACAGATACAGTGTTGATGCTTGGATGTACCCAGAATTATTCCATATGGAATGCCAAGCAGGAGCGCCACCAGATGCCTTTGCCTTAGAAGGCCAGAATTGGGGATTCCCAACTTACAACTGGCAAGTAATGGCTCAGAATGGTTTTAAATGGTGGACATCCAGATTAAAACACATGGCCAAATTCTTTGATGCCTACAGAATTGACCACATTCTAGGATTTTTTAGAATTTGGGAGGTGCCGTGGAAATCTGTTGAGGGTATTCTTGGTCATTTTAATCCGGCTCTACCATTAAGTGTTGAAGAACTACAACAAAGAGGTGTACACTTCGATTACGACAGACTGTGCAAGCCTTATATTAGAGAACACATGTTGCAAGAGTTGTTTGGAGATGATGCAGACAATGTAAAACATGAGTACTTAGATGAGTTTGCACCTTACTGTTATCAGTTTAAACCTCAGTTCGATTCTCAAAGAAAAGTAGAAGAGTTCCTTTCTTTAGATATTGACTTATCTCTCGAAGACAGAACTAAAACACTACAACTTAAAAAGAAATTATTCAAGCTACTAGGTGAAGTAGTTTTATTGGATGCTCCTTTCGCAGAAGGCAGAGCATTTAACTTTAGAAATGCGATGCACTTTACCCAGTCGTATAGAGAGCTTGATTGGCACAATCAAAAAGTACTAGACGAACTGTACATCGATTATTTCTATAAAAGACATGAGCAGTTCTGGAGAGACCAAGCAATGATTAAACTGCCGGGTATTAAAGCAGCAACAAATATGCTTGTTTGTGGTGAAGACCTTGGTATGGTTCCAGACTGTGTACCGGGTGTAATGGATGAGCTTAGTATTCTTAGTCTTGCAATACAAAGAATGCCGAATAACTCTAAATTAGAATTCGGGCATCCAGCGCATAACCCTTACCTATCTGTTTGTAGTACTTCTACGCACGATATGTCTACAATTAGAGGTTGGTGGGAAGAAGATCACCATCGCTCACAGAGGTTCTACAATATGATATTAGGCAAAGATGGTGAAGCACCATTCTATTGTGAGCCTTGGTTAGCTAGAGAAATTATAGCACAACATTTATATGGTTCGAGCATGTGGGCGGTATTCCCTATTCAAGACTTGTTAGCAATGGATGGAGACATCAGAAGATACAACCCTGCCGAAGAGCAAATTAATGTTCCAAGTAACCCAAAACATTACTGGAAATACAGAATGCATATGAACTTGGAAGACTTGTTAGATCAAGAGGGATTCAACGGAATGTTGCATGAAGTTGTGGCAAATTCGGGTCGTCTACTACCCTACTAAATAAGATTTAACAGTTTCATAATACAATAGCTCAGAGATTTAAATTTCTGAGCTTTTTTTTTGCAGTATAAAAATGTTAAATAACTAAAATTGTCTGTTTTTTTGCGAAAAAGCTAAAACAAATAAATCAAAAAAAAACTTACTTAAATACACAATTACTTACTTTTTTTTGAATTAGATAATCAAAGAAAATGTTCAAATTATTAAAGAGACTTACTTAAACCAAGCATCGGAAATATACAATAAAAATTAGCCTATTATACAATTTTTACTAATAATAATCCAATTTTTTATTAAGTAATTCATTTATATTTTTGTAAATTGTATATCTCCTTACCTTACAAACTATCACAACTGCTTAAACTAATCTTACACATACACTATCGCTCTGACTTTAACCAATAATTAGCTTTATTACACCAGATAATTTTTTCGCAAACCATGAAAATGTTAAATAATTTGAATTCCTCTTTTGTGCAAGATCAACGAGACCATATTATTAATTCAGAATGGCTAGAAACTAGTGGTTTAGGTACTTGGGCAGCAAGCTCTATCAGTGGTATTAACACTAATCGAAATCATGGGCTGCTTATTACCAAAAATAGTGAAGGGAAAATTTTCTCTTTATTATCTAAACTTGAAGAATGTGTAATGAGCAACGGTCAGAAATCACATCTTTCCGCCAATCAGTATCCGGGCACTTTTTATCCTAAGGGATATGAGTATTTACAAGCATTTTCGAAAGATTTATTCCCTGAGTTTATCTATCAAATCGACGACATTATTATCCACAAAACCATTGCGGCGATACATGGTACAAATTCAATAGTAGTTAAATATACTTTGCTAGAAGGTCCAGACGACGTGCAAATGTCTCTCCTACCTTTAATAACTAGCAGAAGTATAAAAGAGCTTACTTACCAGAATGATGCAATAAACTCAAAGGCATTTTTCTTAGACAATTCATTCAGCCATCAGGCTTACAAAAACAACCCAACTTTACATATCAGTTTCGGGCACAGCTATGTATCATATAAAGCAGAACCGAAATGGTATAATAATTTTGAGTATGAGACTCAACATCAAAATGGGGAGTTTTACAGAGAAGATATGTTTTCTCCTGGTGAGTTTACAGTAAACTTGCATAGAGATTATCCTGTCGGAATTATTATCTCTAGCGAAAAACACGAGCATTCTAATCCTCTTGAGCTCTTTAAAAGAGAGAAAAACAGAAGGATTGAACTCACCAAAGATGCTGACACAGACTATGAAAGACTTTTAAAGTTAGCTGCAGATCAGTTTGTAATTAGAAACTCTAACGACAACCTCGTTATTAATGCGAGTTATTTCGATAATGAAATTAGAAGCAGAGAAAATGTAATTGGATTAACAGGTATTCTCATTAGCACAGGTAGATACGATGAAGCAAGAGAACTATTAACTACCTTAAAAAATTCAATTAGAAAAGGATTGCTACCTGAGTTTTTAGACGAGAAAATTCCTGTCTATAAATCTGCAGATACCAGTCTATGGTTTTTTGATGCAGTTTATCAATATTTTAAATATACAGAAGATACTGAGTTCATTTATGATGAAATGATGCCAGTATTGAAAGACATAATTGCTTGGTTCTTAAAAGGCACCAACAACAACATTTGTGTAGATTCCGATGGACTCATCATCGCAGGCACATCAGATGAACCTGCTACTTGGATGAACGCGCAAATTGATGGTTGGGCAATTACTCCACGTGCAGGCAAAGCTGTAGAAATAAATGCACTTTGGTTTAATGCACTTAAAGTTTATGCCTACTTCTTAGATTTAGATGGTGTTAGAAGTGAGATGCACGTCATCAACGACCTTACAGAAAACATTCAAAAGCGATTTAAAGAAGTATTCTGGAACAAAGCAGGAAAATGTCTTTACGACTTAGTAGACGAAAATAATATTCTTAATGATAGAGTAAGACCGAATCAATTATTTGCTATCAGTTTATCTTTCCCTGTATTATCAGAGAAAAAAGCCAAAATGGTTTTAGATACAATTGAGCAAAAGCTTGTAACAGATTACGGTATTAAAACATTATGTTCCGACGCCTTAGGTTTTAAACCTAAATACGAAGGAAATGATAATGAAAGAAAACTTGCTTACCACGAAGGTACAGTTTGGAACTGGCTGATGGGTGCTTACATTGATGCACTTATAAAATTGCAGGGAAAAACTGGCAGAGCAAAAGCAAAATTATTCTTCAACAATTTTAAAAACCACCTTTCTACTGCCTGCATAGGTAACATTTCTGAACTATTTAATGCCACTGAAGATTTCACGCCGAATGGTTCCAATGCTTACTCTCTCAGTGTAGCAGAAATTTTAAGAGTGGGAATTAAATATAATCTCTTTACTTCTGATGAAAATAATGAGATGGAAGACGAAGAAAGAAATATACTTGGCTATGCTGAATATGATGAAGTAAAACTGAGCTCTTATATTCAGGAAAATGAAGAAATGGAAGAGGAAGAAGTTGTTGCTGAGCAAGAAGACCTTGCCAACTACAACAATCCATTCTCTATAATATCTGCATTTAGAAGCCCAGGATCTAAATTTTCAAGACTATTCTCTTTGTATAACTTTGGTTAAAAACTAAGAGCAAATAAAAAAGCTGCTGAGTGAGAATTCAGCAGCTTTTTTTATGATTAATTTAATTTACTCTTTCTTATTCAGACTTCTTTTTCTCATCCATTGTTTCTACTGGATCACCACCATTTAGCATTTTAGATACTTGCAAATATGGCCCAACAACAATCTCATCTCCTTCTGCTAATCCACTTGTAATTTGGATATGGTCAAAGTCACTAATACCTGTTTGTACTTCTACCATTTCTACTGAATCTGCCACAACTCTAAAAACTACTTCTTTTACTTTATCATCTTTTTCAGCAGAGTTATTTGCGTTTTGTCCTGGTCTCCCTTCGTTAATATCACCTTTTTTCTCTTCTCTAGTTGTAACAGCAGAAAGAGCAACACCTAATACGTTTTTCTTTTCTTCTGTAATGATGTCTACACTAGCCGTCATACCTGGTCTAAAAGGAGAAGTTGTTGGAGTAATTGGCGCTTCAATTTTATCATTGTTCATCAACTCTTTGTAAGCTTCATCAGAGATTAGAATTTTAACCTCAAACTCCGTTACCTGATCACCAACACCTGCTGTAGCAGACTCATTCGCAGAGTTTGCAATTGCAGAAACGATTCCTTTAAATTCTACTCCCATATAAGAGTAAGCATCTACATCTATTACAGCTGTATCACCTTTTGTTACTCTAATAATATCGTTTTCGTTCACATTTACTCTAACCTCCATTTGGTTAAGGTTAGCAATTCTAAGCATTTCGGTACCTTGCATTTGCTGCGTACCCACTACTCTTTCACCTTTCTCTACTAACAGCTTAGTTACTATACCTCCCATTGGTGCATATATCTCAGTAAAGCCAAGGTTTTCTCTTGCTTCTTTTACACTAGCCTCTGCACTTTTTACAGTGTATAGTGCCGCTTCTACGCTTTGTTCAGCAGCTTCGTAATCAGCTTTACCACTTTCAAATGTGGCAAATACATTATCGTACTCTTGCTGAGAAATGGCTTTTTGCTTAAAAAGTTTTTCGTTTCTATCGAAATCTCTCTTGGCAGCTTCGTATTGTGCTTTAGATTGCGCCAGTCTCGCTTTAGACTGTGCATAATTTGCCTTTTGCGTATTCAGGGTCGCAATAGTTCTATCTAGTGCAGATACTAAGTTATCTGGATTGAGTTTTAAAAGTAATTGGCCTTGAACTACAGAATCTCCTTCTTCAATAAAAATTTCTGTAATCTCACCTGCTACCTGCGGACTAATAGTTACTTCTTCTACTGGTTCTATTTTCCCAGAAGCACTTACTTTTTCAACAATGGTAACTAGCTCTGCTTTTCCAAATACTACTTTTTTAGCTTTCTTATTCCCAATCCAACCTTGTTGCTTACCTATATACCCACCACCGAGAAGTAAGACAAACACGGTAACAAAAATGAAAATGTATTTCTTATTCGAAGTTTTTTTTGCCATGGCACTCGTTAATTTTCAGAATTCATTTTATAAGTAGTAAATAATCAAAGAAAATTACATTGATTTAAAAAAAATTTATAAAATGATTTTTAATGGTAATTTAAATATGCACAAATTTTCATGGTGCTAAATTACATTATAGCCAGATATAAAATAAGCTTATTGCATGAATGGAAAGATTCTATTTTAAAAGGTATAGTTTTTAGTACATAGCCGTATTTTGTGAGGCCTTCAGGCAAAAAATCTCAAATAATTAGCAAAAATAAATTGCCCTTTCCACTACATTGAGCAGAAAGGGCAAAGCAATACTTGTCTATAATGTTATTTTATTATTTATCCCACCAGACTGGAGTATCTAAGTTATCAGCAGATTCTACTACCGAATAATTCTCACTGTTATTATCTCTTTCAGTTGTCGGGTAACCTTGTCTTACAGGAATTTCTCCACTTTCGTTAAGTGCCGCTGCTGCTGGCTGTAATGCTGGATAACCAGTTCTTCTCCACTCTGTCCAAGCTTCGTAACCATTAAGGAAAAGAGCCACCCATTTTTGATTTCCAATTAACTCTAGTGCTTTGTCAGCATCAAATGCCACTTCGCTGTTTGAGATAAAAGTATCGTAGCTATCTCCTACTCCATACTGCTCTAATGAAGCCTGAATTGCCTGATAATAGTAATCTTCTGCACTTCCGTCTATCCAACCTAGTTGTGCTGCTTCAGCCATAGAGAATAGCACCTGAGCGGCAGTGTAGATATAAGTCGGTGTATCTTGTCCTCTAAAAGCACTGCCAAGGAAAGAAACATCTGAGTTAGAAATACTACCCGCCACTGCTTCTGAAACTCCATAAGTCATACCCACATACTCAGAATACTGAGACGATTCTGTACCATTCGCAAAAACAGGTAATCTTGGGTCCATTACTACATCCATCATTCCACCGTTCTCTGCACTTTGCATATAGTCTATCAAAGTATTAGAAACAGCATAATCTGATCTTGTTAAAAATGCACCGTACCAAGGGTTTTGGTTATTCGCGTCTGCTAAATGTTGATAAAAAATATTCTCAGCATTTGTAGTTACAACACCATCATTCATAGCAGCAACAAATTCTGTTTTACCTTTGTCGGCAGCAACTTTAGACAAACGCAAAGCTGCTACCAACCTAATAGTGTTGGCAAATGTTTTCCACTTGTCCATATCACCTGAGAAAAGGAAATCACCTTCTGGACCTGCACCTCCATCCATCATAGCATTAGCCGCTTTTAATTCATCAAAAATACTGTTATAAACAGCTTCTTGAGAATCAAACTTAGGAAGAAAATGTGCCTCGTCGCTTTGTAAAGCCTCAGAGTAAGGAATATCTCCCCATCGATCTGTTACATGCAAGTAGTAAAACGAAGTTAAGATTTTAGCTACAGCGATTTGGTTTGCATTTGAACCATATACTTGTGCTTCAATCATTGTCTCCTCTTCAGAATTCAATTTCATTACAAGATCAAGGTCTGCCAAAGGGCCTAAGTACCAGCCATTGTAGCTAAACCTTACAGTTTGGTAATTGTCTGAAGATGTATATTGAGAGTTAGCCAAATACTGTACATACAATTGACCTTGAGAAGAACTAATCACCCCAGGAAGCGAAGTAAGCGCATTAGATAGCAAGTAAGAAGCCTGCGGTGTAGTGGTCGCATTCGGGTTTACATTTAAATCCCCAAAATCATCTATATCACAAGAAACAAATCCAAATGCGATTAAGCTTAAGAATAATATTTTTATTTTTTTCATAAATTCAATTTTTAATTTGGGCTCAACTAATTGATTAAGAATTAGATAAGTAAGGAGTGATTAGAAACCTATTTTTAAGTCTACACCTAAAGATCTTGTAGCAGGTAGCTGTCCACCGTCTACCCATGCACCGTTAATTCGAGCATCTTCAGTATCACCACCTAATTCAGAAGGGTCAATTCCAGAAGCAGCAGTATAGATTAACCAAGGATTGTTAGCTACAAAGGCAATACTTGCACGCTTGATAAATGTATTGCTTAAAAGAGATGAAGGAAGGCTGTAACCTAATCTTACCTCTCTCACTTTCACAAAAGTTGCATCATAAACCCATGCCTCATGTAAGCCAAACAAAGATTTCCAATAGCCATCTGCAGAAAGATAAGTTGTGTTTTCAGTACCGTCATTTTCATATACACCTTCGAATCTTAATCCACCACCATCTGCTACTGGATCTCTCATTGGATTACCTTTATCGTTGTTACCAACAGTTTCTGAACCCAAACCACTATATGCGTTAAACATCTTAGTAATTGAATTAAACTTACCACCAGATTGGAAATCAATTGTAAATGCTAACTCTACATTTTTGTAAGAGAACCTGTTGAAAATACCACCTGTAAAATCAGGTAGAATAGTACCTAAAATTTCATTATCATCATACAATGGATAACCATCTGCATCTACTACTCTTTGTCCTGCATCATTAGTTCTAAACTTACGACCTACAATAGTTCCCCATTCTTCACCAACTTTTGCACGAGCAGTAATACCACCCCATCCACCAGTTGTTCCAGTACCACCCCATCCATTAGATAGTGATATTACTTCTAGATTCAACTCAGGATATAATGCCTCAATCGTATTTTTGCTACTTGCTAAGTTGAAGTTCACGTCCCATACAAAACCATCAGCAGTTTGTAGTGGAATACCTCCTAGAGAGAATTCCCAACCTTTAGTTGTAGACTTACCAGCATTTAATCTTACTGTAGAAATACCACTCGTTGGAGGTACAGAAACATTTACAATCTCATCAGTATTATCATAGTAGTAGTAAGCAAAATCGAATCTTACACGATCTCTTAAGAATCTTAATTCAATACCACCTTCTGTACCAGAAGTAGTCGCTGCAATTAAAGTAGGAAGTGTCTGGTTATCAGGAGTTCCCATTGTTGGAAAAGAGCCATAAGGACTACCTAATCCATAGGTTGGCATAATAGCATAAGCACCTAACTCATCACCTACAGTTGCGTAACTCGCACGAAGTTTACCAAAAGAAAGTAGATCGTTTTGAGGTAATAATTCAGTAAATACAAATGAAGTTGAAATTGAAGGGTATTTAGTCAGATTGCTATTTACAGGCAAAGCAGAATCCCAGTCACCTCTTAGTGAAGCATCAACAAAAATAACATCTTTGTATCCTAAAGAAAGTTGAGCGTACAAACTTCTCACTTCCTTCTCTCCTAAAGAACTGAATGCATTTGGTCTATCTTTAGAATTTGATACAGTATATAAATGCGGTACAGATAAACCACCAGAAGTAGAAGAAGACATACTAGTAGAATGGTTTTTTCTAAGGTTACCACCACCAATTGCAGAAACAGAAAGCCCGCCAAAATCTTTACTGTAGCTGGCGATAAACTCAAAATTGTCTTCTTGCTTACGCCAAGAATATGCACTGTAACCATCTGTACCTAAAGTACCTGTAGCATGTCTAGAATTACCTGCTCTTTCTTGGTTTTCTCTAATTGCATTTGCCATTAATGTTAAACCTTTTACAGGCTCCCATTGCAAACCAACTTTACCGTAGAATGTAGTTCTCTCCCATTCTGAAAAGTTTGCATAAGCATAAGTATATGGGTTATCCCAATAGAGAGGAGTTGTATTTGAAGTAGAATTGATGTTCCAGCTTGTATAAGAACCGTCTGGTAATTGATAGTATTTCTCCAAAAGATCCATATCTAACTGGCGCTGGAACCACTGGTTTACGTTTGAACCAATACTTCCATAACCTTCGTCTAGGTTACCATTTGTTTTTGTTTTGCTGTAGTTAGCAATGGCATTTAACTTCAGATTTTTAACTAGATCAACACTTGAATTTAAGTTTAAGAAATTTCTCTTTTGATCTGTTCCAGGAATTACACCTGATCTCTGAATATCTGTTACAGCAACACTTATATTGTAACTATCACCCGCTTTTCTTACAGTAATACCTGTATTTTGGGCTACACCAGTTTCAAAATAGTTTTTAACGTTGTCTGGCTGAGGACTCCAAGGTCTTAATTTACCGAAACCTGCAGTACCTTTAGTAAAGGCATCCCATTGAGCTACCATTGTTCCATCCATTTTTGGCCCCCAGCTCTCATCAGCATAGAACTCTGGAATTGGAGCGCCATCAATTGCTGCCAAAGCAGGATCATGAACACCTTCTACATATTCAAAAGCACCAAAGCTTTGGTCATATCCACCACCATATTCGTTCTGATAATCTGGTAAAACAGATACTTTTTCAAATGTTGTTGTACTGTTTAAGTCGATGGTTAACTGACCTGCAACTCCTTTTTTAGAAGTGATAATTACAACACCATCACGTGCACGAGAACCGTAAAGCGCTGCAGCACTAGGGCCTTTCAACACACTTATTTTATCTACATTATCCATGTTTATGGTAGATGCATCACTAATAATGATACCGTCTACAACATACAATGGGCTACCAGAACTTAAACCACGAACACCTCTAATACGGATTGCAGGAGTACCGAATTTAGCACCTGAACCTGAGACTACTTGTACACCGGCAATTTTACCAGCCATAGCTGATCCTAAATTGGTTTCACGAGCTACACGCAGGTTTTTAGAATCAACTTCTTGAACTGCATAACCAATCGATTTTTCTTCTCTGTTTTGGTTAAGGGCTGTTACAACCACCTCGGAAAGTTCTTGCGCATCTTCTTTCATAGAAATACTAAAAGAAGATTGCCCATTAATTGTAACCTCTTGTGTTTCGAAACCAATGTAAGAAAACACAAGAGCATCGGCTGTTTCTGGTGCGCTTAAGGTAAAGTTGCCATCAATGCCAGAAATGGTACCAATTGCAGTACCTTTTACAATAACATTTACACCAGGTAAAGGAGAATTGTCTGCTCCAGAAGTGATTTTTCCTGTAATTACTTTTTCTTGAGCATAAGCAGAGATCGCACTAAAAAAAAGGCATAGGAATGCCACCTGAAAATTGCGTAGAAAAATTTTCATAAATTGTAGTTAATAATTTGGAATAAATTAATAGCTAGTAAATAGCAGACATATAAAGACAAGACAGATCTAGAATAGACCTATATGACTTTACAGTAGCTAATTTGACACTTATATTAATTAAGATGAGTTGCTAGGAATTAGCAGCACCGTTTACACGGCAATTTTTTCGATTGTGGACTTCGTTATGTGTGTTATTATTATGGCTGAAAAATTGTATTTTTTTGTTAATCGTAAGGCTGATTAAAAGTTTTTTTTTAATACTCTATTTGAATTCTATGGCCATATAATAAAAGTTGTTAAATGTATTACCTTTCATGAGGCAATTAACATATATTAAATATATGTATAAATTTCTTTTAATTAAAAACCTGAAAAATCAAAATAATTAAAATTCAATATTCTTATTATCCTATTTTAAAAGAAATGGCTATAAAGAAAAGGGATTATTCCAGTATAATATTACAATAATCTACTAAAATTGAAGTATTAAATTTTGAATTTGCTAAAATTAGCCTAATTATTAAAGAATAAGCAATAGCCTCCCATTTTCAGACTACTTTTTTAAGAAATTCTAAATTTTTTAAATAGAAAAAAGAAAATCCTTACCGATTTAACTCCACGCATCGACCACTTTCTAAAATGGTCGATTCATAAAAGCTTATTGCTTCAATTGGAAACTTACAATACTTTTTGAGTTGAAGGGGAAAAGAAGAATAGATATAAATACCATTAATAAATATAACTTTTTTTAGAGCACCTTATTTAACAATGTGTATTTACACCTAGAGAAGCACTTATAATAAAGTTCATTTTTTAGACAAAAAAATACCCTTTCTACTCTAAAGTAGAAAGGGCTAATATTATTAGAACTTATTTGCTAGGATTATTTATCCCACCAAACTGGAGTATCTAAGTTATCTGAAGCTTCAACAGCAGAATAGTTTTCGCTGTTGTTATCTCTTTCAGTTGTTGGGTAACCTTGTCTTACTGGAATTTCTCCACTTGCGTTAAGTGCATCTTGAGCAGGCTCTAGTGCTGGGTAACCAGTTCTTCTCCACTCAGACCATGCCTCATATCCATTTAAGAAAAGAGCAACCCATTTTTGAGTTCCGATTTGCTCTAATGCTCTGTCTGCATCAAAAGCAACTTCACTGTTTGTGATGAAAGTATCGTACTCACCAGAAACACCATATTGCTCTAAAGAAGCTTCGATTGCTTGGTAGTAGTAATCTTCAGTGCTTCCGTCGATCCAGCCTAACTCAGCAGCTTCTGCATAAGAGAATAAAACTTGAGCAGCAGTGATGATGTAAGTTGGAGCATCTTGAGTTCTTAATGCATCTCCTAAGAAAGAAACATCAGAGTTAGAGATAGCACCAGCTTTTGCTTCTGAGATACCGTAAGTCATACCTACGATTTCAGTGTACTGAGAAGACTCAGTTCCGTTAGCGAATACTGGTAATCTTGGGTCCATAGCAACATCCATAGTACCACCGTTTGCAGTGCTTTGCATATAATCTACTAAAGTATTAGCAACAGCGTGGTCAAGTCTAGTAAGGAATCTACCATACCATGGGTTTTGGTTGTTAGTTTCTGCTAAGTGAGCATAGATGATGTTTTCTGCATTAGTAGTTACAACACCAGCATTCATTGCAGATACAAACTCAGTTTTACCTAATTCTGGATTTGCTTCTGAAATACGAAGCGCAGCAATTAAACGGATAGAGTTAGCAAATTGAGCCCAACGATCCATATCACCTTCGAATAAATAGTCACCAGTTGGACCAGCTTCTTCGTCCATCATTGCAACTGCATCTTTTAATTCTGTGAAAATGCTAGTGTAAACTTCTTCTTGGCTATCAAACTTAGGAAGGAAGAATTGATCATCTCCTTGTAAAGCCTCAGAGTAAGGGATATCTCCCCAACGGTCAGTGATGTGCATGAAGTAAAATGCAGAAAGAATTTTAGCAGCAGCAATTTGATTAGCATTTGAACCATAAGCAGCAGACTCAACCATAGTCTCCTCGTTAGTGTTCAAAGTAATCACATTTTGAAGATCTGCTAATGGGCTATAATACCAGCTATTGTAATCAAATTTTTCAGTTTGGTAGTTATCAGAGTTAGTGTACTGAGAACTAGCAATGTACTGAACATAAGTTTGACCTTGAGTAGCTGTTACAACACCTTCTAAAGAGCGAAGCGCTTGTGAAAGCAAGTAAGACGATTGTGGGTTGGTAGTTGAGTTTGGGTTATCGTTGATATCACCAAAGTCACTCATGTCACATGAAGCCAAACCCAAA
>PBYL01000105.1 GCA_002729595.1 Thalassovita sp.
AAGAAGAAGCAGAAGCACAAAAGCTAATTGAAGATGCTTTGTTGTTAGAAGAATGTGGTTGTTTCTCTATCGTGTTAGAAAAAATACCAGCAGCATTAGCTAAAAAAGTATCTGAAGCGGTAAAAATACCTGTAATTGGTATTGGTGCAGGTAAACATACTGATGGACAAGTTTTAGTACTACACGATGTATTGGGTATTACAAAAGATTTTAATCCTCGATTCTTAAGAAGATATGCAGATTTATATTCTATTATGACGGAAGCTGTACAGAATTACATTTCAGATGTAAAAGAAAAAAGCTTTCCAAGTGATAAGGAAAGCTATTAGAATAAGTCTTTAAGAATATATTTTTATTAACCGAGCTTAAGCCTCTGCCCAACTTTTAGTTGACTCGTTTTGAGGTTATTAAGCTCTTTTATTTTTTCTACAGTTAAGCCTTTGTATAAGTTAGAAATACCCCATAATGTATCTCCTTCTTTTACCACGTGTACTTTTCCACTTGGAAGTGAGGCAGTTGCATTACTAGCAGTAGTTGTACTTTTTTGAGTAGAGTTATTTGTACTTGCAGTAACTTTTGGTGGGTTAGAACCTTTGCCGTAAATCACCAATTTCTGACCAGGATAAATTTTATTGCTGTAAATGTTATTCCAAGATCTTAGTTGCGATAAACCAACCCCATTTCTTTGAGCAATTGAACCTAAAACATCTCCCCTTCTAACTGTATAGTAATATTTTCCTTCTTTAGAAATACTACCTGAGCCAGAACGGCTTGCATAAACAGGTTTTGGTGGAGTAGTAACTATCACCTTGGCTAAAATGTCTGTTTGCTTATCAAGATAAAGACTCAATCTTGCAGCTGGAATATTAATAGGGTAGTTTTTAACTCCAGCAGGAACATAATTGTATTTGAACTTAGGGTTCAGAGCTAGCAAATCATCTTCACAAACCATTAGTTCATCAGCCAGTTTTTTCAAATCAATTGACTGATTCACATAAATAGTCTCTTTAGGTATTGCATAATAGGGTTTATCTTGGATCAAGTTATGATCATCAGCGTATTCCATTACATACATCATGGCAACAAACTGAGGAAGATATGAGCGAGTTTCTCTTGGAAGTCTTTCATAAATATCCCAAAACTTCACTTTGCCAGTTCTTCTCTGCGCTTTCTTTACATTTCCTTCGCCACAGTTGTAAGCAGCAATTGCAAGCTCCCAATCGTTAAATCTGCTGTAAAGGTATTTTAAATGCTTGCAAGCTGCTTCTGTTGCTTGTTCAGGATCTCTTCTTTCATCAACAGTATTAGAAACACTTAAGCCATACATTTTACCTGTGTAATACATAAACTGCCACAAACCAACTGCTCTGGCAACAGAAACAGCTTTAGGGTCAAGCGCAGATTCTATAATAGATAAATATTTTAATTCGTCAGGTAGGCCGTGTTCTGCTAATTTCTTTTCGTAAAGAGGGAAGTAGATATTTTTCTTAGCCATCATTCTCAGTGTGAATTCTCTTTTTCTAACTGAGAAAAAATCGATAAACAATCTCACTCTTTGGTGATAGTTTAGCTCGATATCATTTTGGATTTTGCCAAGCCTATTTTGGATAACTTCATCCGAAACCGAAGGTATAAAACTCGTATTATAATCGATTTGCTCCAGATTAAGTGCTGAAGTTGTATCAAACTTTAACATTCTGCTTACTGCCTCTTCTTCAATTTCTGCTGCGGTCAGAAATGCTTCTTCTTCTTGGAAAGGTAATAAGTAACCCGGAGGAAGAGCAACTGTATAAACACTGTCAGATTCTGTATACTGGGTGTTTTGAGCAAATGATGAAAAAACTGGTAAAAAAGGGATTAATAAAAAGAGGTATCTTTTAAACATGATTCATTCAAAGATTTTAAACCAAAGCTGTTTAAGTTTTGTGAATATATGGTTTAATTATTTGAAATTAAAGTATTGGATATCAAAAGATTAACAATCTAACGAAAAGATTGTATATTATTCTGTGAGATTGTAAGATTGAGCAAGATCTTTTTCAAGAACTGCAGCAAACTCAAACAATTTTTCTTCACTAAATGCTTCTGACATCACTTGTAATCCTATAGGTAAATTATCTGAACTTTTACCCGCAGGGATCGAAATTGCCGGAATTCCGGCCACATTTGCCTGTACTGTAAAGAGATCGGCAAGGTAATAATCTACCACACTTTCTTTACTGTAAGCACCAATTTTAAATGGAGGAGCTGGTGTAGTTGGAAGTACTATAAAGTCGTATTCTTTAAAAAGTTCGCTCGTTTTTTCTTTAATGAGCTTTCTTACCTTTTGAGCTTTTGTAAAATATGCATCGTAGTAGCTTGCACTCAATACAAAAGTTCCCAACATAATTCTTCTCTTCACTTCCTCACCAAAACCTTCTGAACGAGATTTTTTATACATATCTTCTAAAGCGGTTGCAGATGGAGTTCTGTATCCATAGCGCACACCGTCAAACCTAGAAAGGTTGGTGCTAGCTTCTGCAGTGGTAAGGATGTAATAAGTAGGCAATACATAATCTAGCAAAGGAAAATCGAACATAGTCACCTCATGACCAACTTCTTTTAACTGGTTAATCGTGGTTTCCATTCGATCTTTTATTTCAGGATGTAGCCCTTTGCTCTCTATACTTTCTTTACTGTAACCGATTTTCCACTTTTTGCCAGTATTTTTAATTTTACTGTAAGCAGGAACATCTTTTTGAGAAACTGTAGCATCGAAGTCATCTTTTCCAGCAATTACTTCTAATACAAGAGCTGCATCTTCGGTTGTGTGAGAAAGAATACCTATTGTATCAAAAGACGAAGCATAAGCGATAAGCCCATGTCTCGAAATTCTAGAATAAGTTGGTTTAGTACCTACTACACCACAAAAAGCGGCAGGTTGCCTAACAGAACCTCCGGTATCAGAACCTAAAGAAACTAAACACATGTTAGCGGCCACAGCTACTGCCGAAGCACCAGAAGAACCACCAGGAACAAGGTTTTCTCCATGAGGGTTAATTGTTGGCCCAAATGCAGAATTTTCGTTTGATGAACCCATTGCGAATTCATCACAGTTTTGTCTACCTATTATAATAGCATCTTCTGCAAGTGCTTTTTCTACTGCTGTTGAGCTGAATTTTGAAACAAACCCATCAAGAATTTTGCTGGAAGCCTGTAAAGGATGGTCTTTATAGCAGATTACATCTTTTAAACCTATAACCATTCCGGCTAGTTTGCCTGCATTTCCAGACTTTATTTTTTGATCAATTTCTTTTGCTCTGTTTAGGGCTTCAGAATCAAAAGTTTCTAGAAATACATTCAGGTTTTTTTGGCTGGCAATGTTTTTTAAATAATACTTCACCAGTTCTACACAGGTAACTTCTCCAGCCTGCAGCGCGTCTCGGGTTTCTTTATAAGAAGAGTACAATGAGTGATAATTTTAAAAAAGCCGAAAGTAATTAAGTACTTTCGGCTAATTACCAAAAAATATTTTCAGATAAAATCTTACTAAAAGTAGATCAGTTATAGCGTCTACAATTAGTCGTTTACGCTTTTCTTAATTGATTTAGCTTCTTCGTCTATTTCGTCTTTTATCTCCTTGGTGGCATCCTTAAATTCTCTTATACCTCTTCCAAGGCCTCTTGCGAGTTCAGGGATTTTTTTCGCACCGAATAACAACAGGACAACGAAAATAATGATAAACATTTCCCATCCTCCTGGCATTCCAAATAATAATACTGCTGAAATTGTGCTCATAATATTGATAAATTTAAATACAAGTACCGAAGCTTGTTGCAATACTTCTTAAAAAGTCATCCTCTTTTGGCCGAAAGTAATATATCATTCCGAAGACAACATTTACTACAAAGATAAAAATAAGTACAAATTATTGAAACTAATAACTTGAGGCTTTTTATTGTTGAATTTTTAACTTGGTTAACAATTCCGCCAAAATTTGATTCTTATAATTATGAAGATTTTAAGTGCCAAACAAACTCGTTTTCTAGATAATTATACCATAGAACATGAACCCATTCTATCTATTGACTTAATGGAAAGAGCTTCAGAAAGGTTCACTAATTGGCTTATTAAAAAATATAATTTAACTGAAAAATCGAAAAGAAAAATTAAGATTTTTACCGGTGTAGGAAATAATGGAGGAGATGGTTTAGCTGTAGCTAGAATGCTGCTTCAATGGAGTATAAAGGCAGAAACCTATATAGTGAGATTTTCAGAAAATGCTTCTGATGATTTTAAAACAAATGAAGCCCGCTTAAGCAAAATCATCGAACCAATAAATATTTATGGAGCTCAAGACATTCCAGATTTAACTGAAGACGATTTAATTATTGATGCCATTTTTGGTTCAGGGCTTTCTCGCCCATTAAAAGGAATTGCCGCTGATGTAGTGAGTAAAATAAATGCAAGTGAAGCAACTATAATTTCTATAGACATTCCTTCTGGGCTTTATTGTGATGCTATAAATGAGGATGAAATTAAGGTGAAAGCTGATGAAGTTTTGAGCTTCCAATTACCTAAACTGGCTTTTTTACTCGCTGAAAATGAAGCTTATATAAAGAACTGGGAGATTGCAGACATTGGTTTGCTAGCAGAAGGAATTGAAAAAGCTGAAACCAATTTTCACTTTCTTAATAAAGAATTTATTGCTTCTAAAATTAAACCTAGAGGTAGGTTTTCACATAAAGGCACTTATGGACATTTGCTAATAATGGCTGGTAGTAAAGGTAAATTTGGTGCTGCACAACTTGCTATAAAAGCAGCTTTAAAAAGCGGTGCCGGATTGTTAACCTCTTTTGTTCCTGCTTGTGCCTTCGAAATTATCCAAATTGCTATTCCGGAGGCAATGTGCCTTACAGATATTCATCAAGAGGTGCTTACAGAAGTTCCAGATTTAGAAACTTATAAATCCCTAGCCATAGGGCCGGGAATTGGTACTGGTATGCAAACCAGAAAAATGATGAAAACACTCTTGGAAAAACTCGAAAAGCCCTCTGTTTTCGATGCTGATGCATTAAATATTTTGGCAAAAGACCCAGACTTATTAAAAAAATTACCTGAGAATAGCATTCTTACACCACATCCAAAAGAGTTTGATCGATTAGCTGGAAAAAGTAAAAACAGTCTTGAGCAACTCGAAAAACTTCAACAATTCTGTAAAGAAAATAAGGTAGTTACAGTGTTAAAAGGAGCATATACAGCCATTTGTAATCCAGAAGGCACCATCTATTTTAACAGTACTGGCAACCCTGGAATGGCTACTGGTGGCTCTGGTGATGTACTTACCGGAATTATTGCCGCCTTACTTTCGAGTGGTTACGAACCTTATGATGCGGCGAGAATTGGTGTTTATTTACATGGCATGGCAGGCGATTTTGCTGCAAAAGAATTAAGCATGACGGCAATGAGTGCGGGAGATATTATTGCTAATCTTGGTAAGGCATATCTCGAATTCGAATAATGCTATATATTTGCTCCGCATATAAAGTTTTGAAAATACCTATGTAATTGCTTGAACTAGCATTAAACAGTTGCTGTTAAAAATTATCTTCTTTATATGTTGTAAACAAAAGAATATATAATCTTTCATATATGCCAATAGTGAAAAACATACGCAAATATTCTCTTTCGCTTTTAAAAACTCTTTTTTTAGCAAGTTTATGCATTTCATGTTTTCCTGATGACGATGAGGCTCCAATTATAGAAGCAGATAGTTTCCAATTACTGGCGTATGATTCGGCTACAGAAGCATATAGCATTGAAATTAATGAAGATATTCCACTGGTAATTCCGGGTAGCTTTGTAATTAAAGGAACATTTAGTGACAATGTGCAACTCAACGGAATGCTCGCTACTGTTGTTCCAGTAGATATTGAAGCCAACACTTCAGATACTTTATACAGTATTTATCCTTGGGAAGAAGATGGTTTAGAAATCGCACTCAAAGGAACTTCAACTGAGGTTTTTAGAGAAGTAGAGTTGCCCTCATCTGCTGAAAGTGGCGTGTATAATTTTTCACTAATATTATATGATGAGTTAAATAATATTTCAGAAGAGTTAAACTCCTCATTTAGAATTGAAAATAATAGTCCACTAATCGCTTTAACTAAGCCAAATGAAGATTACATAGAAACAACTACGGGCAGTACACTCAATGTAAAAGGCTCAATTACCAGTGAAAATGCGCTAGACTCTATTGTAATAAGAGTAGGTGTAGGAGATTATTTTGAAACAGGAACCTATCTAATTAGAGATACCATCATTAATGAATTTTTAATTGACACCTCTTTTGTATTAAACGATTCGATTGGAGTAGGTAGAAGATATCTAAGAATTTTTGCTGAAGATATTCAGGAGAATACAGGTAATATAGAAGTTACGCTGCAAATAGAGTAAGAAAAATTAATTGAAAAATGGTATAACTAAAATATTAGTTATATTTGATTTCTTTCAATTACATTTTTATGAAATACCTATTTTTTTTAGCGCTATCCATTTTATTTTTTTCTAAAGCAGAAGCTCAGCAATATAGAAAACAAAAGAACAGCGAAGTAAAAAACTATAAAGCTTTAGCAGATTCTATTCTGGCTGCCCGACAAGCAAGAAGAGATTCTTTAATGAAAGCTAGAGTCAATAAAGAAGAAGATTCAGTTAGAGAAGAGCTTGCAAAACAACAAAGAGCAAAGTATTTGGCAGATATGGCGCGAAGAGATTCTATTAATCAAGTAGAAAACTCTTTGGTGCTTCAAAATAACCAACCGGATACAGTATACAGATTGCAATTAAGAAGTTCTGCTTATAAAACTTTCCCCCAAGAGATAGCAAATTTTAAAGAGCTCAAAAGTCTCGATCTAGGCAATAATCAATTAGTAGATTTTGATCAAGTTCTAACAAGTTTAACAACATTGAAAGAACTCAATCTTTCAGGAAATAAACTTGGCGAAAATGCCTCACTTGCCATTCCAGAATTAAAGCAAGTTACTGATTTAGAGTTAGGTTCTAATGATTTTAAAACCCTTCCAAATGGCATAGAAAACTTAGAAAATCTTGAAAAGCTATCTTTAACAAGAAATCAGTTAGAGAATGATCAATCAAGATTAAATTTTAAGAAAAATAAGACTTTAAAAAAGCTTGATTTAAGCCGAAATGAGCTCACCCGCTTTCCAAAGAAGGTGAAGAAACTGAAAAAACTAGAAGAGCTTAACTTGAGTGGAAACAGTATAAAAGACTTAAAAGGGATAAAAAAACTTAAAAATCTCAAA
>PBYL01000106.1 GCA_002729595.1 Thalassovita sp.
ACTGAACCAGTCTTACAATTTTAAAACCTACTTTCTTTCTATTGTTCTTCTCTCCTATTACCGGAACCATAAATTCTTTGTAGTGTAAACTAGCCAAAGCATCTTTTACCTGTTCGCGGCTTTTCTTGTTGTAGGTAGATGAGTTAATCCCCATCAGTTTATAAAGCATGCCTAATTCGAACTCAAATTTAGCATGGTGCTCATCTTCTTGATAATATAGCGAGTTACTAGCTTTAGCTAACTGCGCCATACCAACCACTGCTGTAAGGGCTCTTAACTCATAACCAGTTAGCTCAGAAGTTACTTTAGTTTTTAGCTCTTCATTTTGCAGTTTATTTCTAAAGTAATCTGGTAACTCAATTGTATATTTATCTTCACCTTGTTTGTGAAGTGATAAAACTCTGTCGATTGATTTATTGATTTCTTTTATATGATCAGCGTCTGACTCAAAAAGTTTTAATTGAAAATCATCAAACTGTTTTCTCGACTCAACCTTTAATAATCGGGTTGGATAATTTATTTTATCAATCATTGCCTTAGTGCAGCTTTAATACCGACCAAATATACTTATTTAATTGACTTATGGCTTATCTTCCAGTACCTTATGGCTTAGCTAAACAGTATCTTATGGCTTAATTCCCAGTACCTTATGGCTTGTCTTATGGATTATCGAACAGTACCTTATGGATTAATTAGCAGTACCTTTTGGCTTATAGGTAAATATTTAAAGTGTTGATTACCAGTATATTAATTGTCAATCTCATTTTCAACATACATTTTAACAGTACCTTATGGCTTAATTTTTCGCATAAAATAAGCCTAATTTCAATAATTTTTAAGGATCGCTAAGAATTATGGATTATTAAACAGTACCTTATGGCTTATCACCAGTACCTTGTGGATTATTTGATAAATACATTGATTTTCAGATACTTACAAATAATCGATGCAAATCACTAAAATTCAAACCAGTACCTTTTGGCTTATTTAAGGTTATACAAAATCATTGAAACTTTCCATTCTGGATTATTAAACAGTACCTTTTGGCTTAGATGCCAGTAACTTATGGCTTATTTTAAGAAATATAATTCCAGCTAATTTAAGCCATAAGCCTAAAGTCGAGACTTATGTAAAATAACCAGTACCTTATGGATTATCCCCCAGTAACATATGGCTTAATTAGCAGTACCTTTTGGCTTAGTCCCAGTACCTTATGGATTAAATGTTTCACAAGCTGTTGATTTACAGCTATTTATATACTTATGTAGAATTAACAGTACCTTGTGGATTATTCGAGATGAGAGAATTTGTGTTCTGGACTTATGTAGGAAAAACAGTACCATTTGGCTTAGTTTGCCAGTAACTTATGGATGCTTCAACAGTATCATATGGCTTAGCCTACAGTATCTTATGGCTTGTTTACCAGTACCTTATGGATGTTTTGCCAGTATATAAAGGCTTAGGGTATTTTATAAGTAGTTGATTATCAATACTTAGTGCACTTTGTTACATCTATATAATATATAGAAATTATAAAACAGATATAATTTATAAAAGGAGATGCTATTTCGAAAAAACATCTCCTATAAAAAATTCAGCTTATGCAGAATGTTTAAAAGCTTTCTCACACAGCACAGAATTAATAGCTGCTCCTGCAAAAGTTCCAGTAGATACCGCCTGAGATACGGCTCTAAAAGAAGCGCTATCACCGCTAGCATACACGCCATCTACAGTAGTCTTTTGGAACGCATCGACTATTAGTAAACCATTTTCATTTAACTCGCAGCCTAATGCTTCCGGAATTTTACAGTGCTGCTCATAATCTGGTCTGGCATACAAAGCCTTTAGAGAAATTCTGGATAGGTCTTTAAATACAATACTGTTCAGTTGTCCATCAACTTGCTCAATGGTTTCTACTTCCTTATCTACAATTCTTATATTGTTCTGATGAATGTAGTCAATCTGCTCAGCATTTAATTCACATTTGCCATTGGTAATTATAATGAGGTCTTTAGATAAATTATAAACCAGAGTAGCTATATGAAATGCTACATCTCCATTTGCCAAAATTCCGGTTTTCATATTTCTTAGTTCGTAACCGTGGCAATATGGGCAGTGCACAATAGACTTTCCCCAGCATTCTGCAAAGCCTTTAATATCTGGCATAATGTCTTTTAAACCTGTAGCAAATAGTAATTTACTAGCCGTATATTTGGCTCCCTTCTCAGTGATAATTTCAAAACCTGTTTCAGTTTTTTTTCCTTCTACAGCCAGTCCGTTTTCAAAGTTTACAGTTTTGTATTTCGATACTTGTTCTTTTGAAATTCTACTAATCTCTGCTGGTTTGTCTCCGTCGTGGGTTATAAAGTTGTGAGAGTGTGGTGTTGGTTGGTTACAAGGTTTGCCGCTATCTATTACAAGAATTTTTCTAAGTGATCTACCTAAGCTCATAGCAGCTGATAGTCCTGAATAACTCCCACCAATGATGATTACATCATAATCATTGCTTGTTGTCATATAATTGGATTTGAGGTTTGTTATTAATTATGTAATTAACGTTAAGTAACAATTTATATCTTGAGAGATATAATCGTGTATTTTCCATTTTATCAATGGGTTTCTATATTTAGCCAAATATAGACAAAAAACATTAATGCAACAAAGTCGCAATAGCAATGAGAAGGAGAAATACGAACATACAAACAGCAATACTCAATCATCTAAAAAAAACTAAGAAAGCGCTAAGTCATGAAATGATAGAATCGGAAATGAAAGGCAGTGTAAATAGAGCTACGATCTACAGGGCTTTAAATCGATTTCATGAAGACGGCTTAGTACATAAAGTTCAGGCAGATGATGGTAAACAATATTTTACCATTAATACTGACTGTGAGGATGATCATTTTCATTTTAGATGTACCAATTGTGGTAAGGTAGAATGCCTAGAACAAGAAATCAAAATTGAATTACCAGAAGGTTATACCTGTGCAAATATTAATGCAATTGTTTCTGGTTTATGCGCAGGTTGTATCGATAAATTAAGAAAAGAATAATAGTGTTTAGGATGTTAAGAGCCGGATATTTAAGCAATGTTTTTATATGAGAAAATAATTTACTTTAGCTTTTTATAAGTTTTGGTTTCAGTAAAACTACGTTCCATTAACTGCTTTAATTCCTTTTTAGAAGGCTTAAGTTTATAGCCCATATTTTTACCACTATCGGCTTCAATTTCTTTTAAATCGGTAATCTCTTTAAGTTCCGTAATATCATCAGGTAGATTAACTTTTGCGAAAGATAAATTTCCATTTTTTAAAGTTAATCTTCTCACTTTCCAATTGCCCTCACCTCTTTTATAATTCAAGAAATAATGCCCTTTAAACTGTCTTAAAATGTGCTCATCTGAAATACTGAATATCGTGTCTCTATAAGTGTAATGAACAGCAATCGAATCAGTAGAAAAGAAATCGAGATTCAAATTTAAACCACCCTCATTTAACTGAATCTTTGTATTGTTCTGGCTCACAATTTTGCTAGAATCAATTTCAAAATCGAGTGAGTCTTTAGTGGTTTTGTAGCTCACATCTAACCATTCAACAATTGCTTTCGAATCTATGGTTAAGTTAAGCTTGTCGGCTTCTTCGATATAAGTTCCTCTTAGCTTCTTAGGGATTTGTTTTAGGTTGGCTTTATTAGCTGGCTGTGGCTCTTCAAACTTTATGGTATCTTCACATCCAGTAAGTAGTACAATTATGAAAATGAATAAGGTGAGTTTTAAACTTAGATGGTAATTAATAAATGAGGCAGCCATAGTCATTTATTTAAAAGTTTAAGGAAAAATACTTGGAATTACAGCGCTCAATAAATGTAATTCCAAGTATTACAATTTACTTTTCAAGATAGGCTTTTTCTAAATCTTCTAATAGCTTATGCAGCTTTTTATAATCAGTCTTTTTAGATTTTGCATTCAGCAATTTCGTCTTTTCTAATATCTCTTTCTTAAGCACTTCTGTTTGATCTACCTTCGGTTTTGGAGCAGCTTTTTGCTTCAGTTTTTTAACAATGGTTTTTAACTCATCAGCCGTGTTAATCTCACTTTTTAACTGGTCAGATACTTTACCTAACAATTGCAGATCACCTTTTTTAACCGGAGCATTGCCTGCTAAAATTTGTTGCTTTAAAGCAGCATTAGATTTACCTACAGCTTCAATCCCTCTTGCGAATTCTGAATCGCGTAAAATGGTGTTTTTACTCACCTTGTATTCGTCGGCTAAACGTTGGTGGGTACGCATGTTCCCATTTTGGGGACTTGGTCTTTCTCCACCATGCCCTTGCTTCTCACGCTCATATCTTAATCCTCTCAAATAGCTTCTTTGCTCGTTGGTCAGGTTTCTTCTACCCAACTGGTTTATAATCATCCAGTCTTTTACCGCTTCAAAATCTGCCAGCTCTAAAAACTTGGTGCCATATTTTACCTTTACACCTTCAGCCTCAAGCTCATTTATTATGCGGAAACGGTTATGGCCGTCTACCAAAATATCTTTTCCTTCGGGAGATTTCCAAAGCAACAATGGGTCTCTCACGCCTTCTTCTGCAATGCTTTCTTTGAGTAAAGCAATCTCTTCGCTTTGTAATGGAGGGATGAGTTTTTCCAGTTCGGAGCTAATTTCAATCTGCACTTTTGCCAGTTGCATAATGGCAGAATCGAAAGCAGAAAAACGATCTGGTTCGCTCTTATTAGGCTCTTGTTTCGATTTAAACTTATCTCTTATTTTTGACATTTTTCTCTAAAATTTCTTTGGCTAGTAAACTGTATTCTTCGGCAGCTTTTGAGTCTGGTGCATGGGTAAAAATATCTTCACCGAAATCTTCACTTTCTTCAAACTTAATAGTATGAGATATTTTAGTTTTAAAGAGTCTTTCACCATAATCTTCTTCGAGTCTTTTAAGACCATATTCACCCACAACAGTTCTCTTTCTCACCTTGGTTACCAATATACCTAAAAGCTCAATGTTAGGGTTTAGAATACGCTTAATTTTATACTCAATCAAACTGATGGCAATATCGACCCCGTTTACAGACCAAGCAGCCGTTTGAGTTACCACCATGTAAGTGTCTGAGGCAATAATGGCATTTTGCGCATACACGCCAGTAGTTGGCGGGCAATCTATAATGATAAAGTCGAAATCTTTTTTAACAGGTTCCAACATAAGTTTCATCTTGTAATTACGCTCCACATCACTCTCCACTTCCAATTCTATTGAGCGTAAGTTAGGCTCACACGGAACGGTGTAAAAGTTTTCTGCAATCTGATGTATGGGAAGCGGCTCATCGTTTTTATAGCAGTTGTAAATGGTTTTTTCTGGATTACTTATCCCCAAACCTGCAGTAAGGTGAGATTGTGGATCATTATCAACCAATAAAACCTTTTTGTTTAATAGCGACAAAGCTTTGCCAAGATTAATCGCAGTTGTGGTTTTTCCAACGCCACCTTTTTCATTCAAAATCGAAATAATCATATACTTTACCTAAGTTAATTTTTGGTGATAAAATCCTTAAATCTGGCACGAATAACTCTTAATTTTTCATGCTGTGTGCAAGTTAAATTACACAATATTTTTTGCAAAGAAGATCTGCTAAATTATAAAAATTGATTCAGTAGGGCCCTGTGAAATACAATACAAAGATAGCAAATTCAATCTGAAAATGCCGGCTAAAAAATGATAATCCATCAACAAATTGACAATGAATTCACGCAATTTTCACACAAGCTAAATGCCATGCGATTTAATGTATTCTGATGGTGAACAGTCTTTTAGTTTTTTAAATTTTCTATTGAAATTAGAGATGTTGTTGAAGCCCGTCATAAAGCAAACCTGAGTAACAGTATAGTTTCTGTTGAGCAAAAGTTTACATGCTTGGCTAATTCTTAATTCCATTAAAAAGTTGATATAGGTTTTTCTGGTGCGCTGTTTAAAAAAGCGGCAAAATGCAGAAGGAGTGAGGTGTGCAATTTTTGCTACTTCTTCAATAGTGATGTGTCTGTTGTATTCTTCTAAAGTAAATTGAAGTACTTGGTTAAGACGCTTGCCATCATTTTCGTTTACGTCGTGATCAATCATTTCTAGACTGAGCAGCTCATAAGAATCTGTTTTTAATAGCAAATTAAAGAGCTGTAAAACCTCAATTATTCTATCCATACCATTTGTATGTTGTAAGTCCAGAATAATGTCTGCAATGCGTTCTTTTGCTTCACCTACTATTTTAATTCCTCTTTTAGATTTGGCTATAAGATCATTAATTGCCTTGGCTTCGGGGAATTTCATGGGTTGCCCTGAGAATACTTTTTCATCAAAGAACACACAAATGTTATGAGCTATTAAACCTAAATCTTGATAAAACTCCCTATCGTTTTTAAAAACATGCGGCACATTAGAACCCACAATAAAAACATCACCTGGTTTAAAATCTCCCACATAATCGCCTAAAAACACAGAACCAGTGCCTTCTACCACTAAGGTCATTTGTACTTCGGGGTGCTTGTGCAGCATATCGTACAGATACTCCTGCCTATCGATTTGCACCATAAATGTTTCTTCCGAACTCTTGGGTATTTTGAATGGTAAAATCTTCATAAGATTACAAATAAATACAATATAACCATATTAATCCACAATAAGTCGAAATTAATGTCAATATCGTACAGCAAGTGGGCAAAATTTGACATACTTTCAATTTTGAGCGGGAGTACTTTTGCATCAGTTCTAACCTAATTAAAATTGAAATTACAATGAAAGTTAACTGGAAAGGCATATACCCTGCAATCACAACAAAATTCACTGACGACGATAAAATAGATTTCGCTGCATTCGAAAAAAACCTAGTTTATCAAATGGAAGCTGGTATCGATGGCGTAATCTTGGGTGGTACATTGGGAGAAGCAAGTTCATTGTCAGAAGAAGAAAGAATAGCTTTAACCAAAGCTACTGTTGAGATGGTTGACGGAAAAATTCCGGTTATTCTCAATATTGCTGAGCAAGCTACAAGCGTGGCAGTAAAACAAGCACAAATTGCTAAAGAATGTGGAGCAAGCGGATTAATGATGTTGCCTCCAATGCGCTACAAAGCTACTAGCAGAGAGACTGTAGAATACTTTAAAGCGATCGCTAACTCTACTGATCTTCCAATCATGATTTACAACAATCCTGTTGATTACAAGATCATGGTGACTTTAGAAATGTACGAAGAATTAGCAGAGTGCAAAAACATTGTAGCTGTAAAAGAATCAACTCGTGACGTGTCTAACGTAACCCGTATGATCAACAAGTTTGGAGACAGATTTAGCGTGATGGGTGGTATAGATACTTTAGCATTAGAGTGCATGTACTTAGGAGCAACTGGTTGGGTTGGTGGCCTTGTTTGTGCTTTCCCAAGAGAAACTGTTGCTATCTATCGCTTATATAAAGCTGGCAGACACGAAGAAGCTTTAAAAATCTACCGTTGGTTCCTTCCATTGTTAGAGTTGGATTTAAGCCCACAATTAGTTCAAAACATCAAACTAGCAGAAGTTTACACTGGTATCGGTACTGAAAACGTAAGAGCACCAAGATTGAAACTGGCTGGAAAAGAGCGTGAAGAAGTAGTAAAAATCATTGAAGATTCATTGGCAGTAAGACCAGAACTTCCTGATTATTTGAACTTATAATCTTCTTCAATTAGAAGAAATATTGAAGTTGTTTAAGGGACTTCTTTAAACAACTTCACCGATTAAAAAGACAAAAACAAAGATTCTTTTCAGAACTTAAAAAACACAATAGAATGATACATGGTAAAAATAGGATTGGTTATGAGTTAGTAGGAGCTGAAAGTGCTGCTCATAACACTGTGTCGAGTGGTGGTGTTACTTTTTATCCGGCACATTCAGATGCTTTGGAACTGGCTGTAAAAAAGGCAAGCAAAGCATTCAACATTTATAAAAATATAGATAACCAGCAAAAGGCTGCATTCTTAGAAGCCATAGCTGATGAAATTCTTGCATTGGGCGACGAGTTGATCAAAGCAGCCGTGGAAGAATCATCGTTGCCAGAGGGAAGAATAACGGGTGAGAGAGGAAGAACAGTAGGGCAGTTAAAATTATTTGCTACGTTGGTAAAAGAAGGTTCATGGGTAGATGCTGTAATTGATCCGGCTATGCCAGATCGTACACCTTTACCCCGAGCCGATCTTAGAAAAATGTCTGTTCCAGTTGGGCCAGTAGCTGTGTTTACTGCTAGCAATTTCCCATTGGCATTTTCTACTGCAGGTGGCGATACAGCTTCAGCTTTGGCAGCAGGAAACCCAGTGATTGTAAAAGCGCACGAAGCACATCTTAAAACCAACGAATTAGTAGGAGAAGCGATCAACAAAGCTGCTGAAAAAACAGGCATGCCAGATGGTGTTTTCTCTTATTTAATTGCTGATAGCTATGAGTTGGGAACTGCATTAGTAAAGCATCCTGCAATTAAATCTGTAGCATTTACTGGTTCGCAAAAAGGGGGTATGGCTTTATACAAAGCAGCGAATGAGAGAGCAGAACCAATTCCAGTTTTTGCAGAGATGGGCAGCATTAACCCCGTTGTGATTCTACCAGAAAAACTAGCTAATGAAAAAGAAAGCCTGGCTAAAACTTTAGCAGCTTCGGTTACCCTTGGAGTAGGTCAGTTTTGTACTAACCCAGGTTTAATTCTAGCAGTTGAAGACGATAACCTAAATGAGTTTTGTACAAAACTAGGTGCTGAAATTGAGCAAATTGTTCCGGGAACTATGCTGTATTCTAATGTAGCCAAAGGCTATACAGCAGGCAGAGAACATGCTTTAGCGCAACAAGGCATTACAGTAGAAGGTGTATCTAAAGAAGCAGCTTCTAGCGAGCTATCTGGAACGCCAACTGTAATCTCTGTAAGTGGAGCAGATTTTATTGCTAATCCTGAATTACATCATGAAGTTTTCGGTCCATTCTCACTGGTAGTAAAATGTAAAGATAAGGCTGAATTGAATTCTGTTTTAGCTTCAACAAAAGGCCAGCTTACAGCTACCATTATGTGCACCGAAAGTGATTTACCTGAGTTTAAAGACACTGTAGAAAAAGCAGGTTCTATTGCAGGTAGATTGATTTTTAACGGAGTTCCAACTGGTGTAGAGGTTTGTCATGCAATGCAACACGGTGGAGCTTTTCCAGCGAGTACAGATGCGAGATTTACTTCTGTAGGAACTGATGCAATTAAGAGGTTTGTAAGACCACTTTGCTTGCAAGATTGCCCTCAAGAATTTCTTCCAGCAGAATTAAAAGACGAAAATCCTTTAGGTATCTGGAGAAAGGTGAATGGTGGACTCACAAAAGATCAAATTTAATTGAATACATGTCTAACAAATAGTCTAAAATCATCTGCTTTTCAAAGGCAGAGTTATATTTTAAATTTAATGGCAAGAAAATCATTTTACTGTATTGATGCCCACACCTGCGGAAACCCAGTTCGTTTGGTTGCAGGAGGAGGCCCTTTGTTGGAAGGAAAAAACATGAGCGAAAAGCGCCAGCACTTTCTAAGAGAATTCGATTGGATTAGAAAGGGACTTATGTTTGAACCTCGTGGGCACGACATGATGTCGGGTAGTATTTTGTATCCACCATCTGACCCAGAAAATGATATTGCTGTACTATTTATAGAAACCAGTGGTTGCCTACCGATGTGCGGGCATGGCACCATTGGTACTGTTACCATCGCTTTAGAAGAAGGGTTGGTATCACCTAAAACACCGGGGAAATTAAACCTAGAAACTCCGGCTGGTTTAGTAAAAATCGAATATAAAACCGAAGGCAAAAAAGTTACTTCTGTAAAGCTTACCAACGTGCCGGCTTATCTGGCAAAAGAAAACATTCAAGTAGAGTGCCCAGACTTAGGATTGCTGAATGTGGATGTTTCTTTTGGGGGTAACTTTTACGCCATTATCGATCCACAAGAAAATTTTGAAGGCATCCAAGCCTACAAAGCTGATTCACTCATCCGATGGAGTAGAGAGATCAGAACCTTAATCAATCAACAACACACTTTTAACCATCCGGTAGACAACACCATTAACGGATTGAGCCACATTCTTTGGACTGGCGATACACTTTCTGCAGACGCAACAGCACGAAATGCTGTGTTTTATGGAGATAAAGCTATAGACCGCTCTCCATGTGGAACGGGTACATCTGCAAGGCTTGCACAGTGGCATGCAAAAGGCAAATTAGAAGTAGGTCAGCCTTTTGTGCACGAAAGTATTATCGGTTCAAAATTCACTGGCAGGGTAGAAGCAACTACGCAACTGGCAGAAAAAAATGCGATTATCCCAAGTATAGAAGGCTGGGCAATGGTAACAGGTTATAACCACATCATTATAGACGATGATGACCCATATGCACACGGCTTTCAGGTGCTTTAATTGCATCAAAACATAGATCATAAACTTGATATGTAATGGCAAAAAGTAAAAGTGTTTTAATAGTTGGAGGAGGAATTATTGGTCTCTGTTCAGCGTATTACCTGCATAAAAAAGGCTTAGAAGTAACCGTAGTAGATGCAGGTAATTATGAAGGAAGTTGTTCATTTGGAAATGCAGGAATGGTTGTTCCTAGCCATTTTATACCATTAGCAGCTCCGGGTATGATTACTCAAGGAATTAAATGGATGTTTAATCCTGAAAGTCCATTTCATATCAAGCCAAGATTAGACAAAGGTTTAATCTCTTGGGGATGGAAGTTTTACAAAGCTTCTTCTGAAAAAAAGGTGCAGCAAGCCATGCCTGTACTAAAAGAATTGAATCTAATAAGTAAAGAACTTTACGAACAAATTGCAGTAGACGAATCATTAGAATTTGCTTTCCAAAAGAAAGGTTTAGTGATGTACTGCAAATCCCTAGAATCTTTTCAGGAGGAGATTGAAGTAGCGCATAAAGCCAACAAATTAGGATTAAAGACAGAGATTCTAGATAAAGAAGATGCTCAATCGCTCGATCCGGGATTAAAGCTGGATATTGAAGGTGCTGTGTACTTTCCGTTAGATGCTTTTCTTACCCCTAATCTTTTTATGAAAGGCTTAAAAGATAAGCTAGAAAGTGATGGAGTTAAGTTTTTAAGAAACACAGAAATTAAAGGCTTCCAAGTAAAGAACAACAAGATTACAGGAGTTGAAACACCTATTGAGGTTTTAAGTGCCGATGAATATGTGATTGCCACAGGTTCTTGGTCAGCTTCTTTGCTTAAAAACTTAAAACTAAGCATCCCATTAATGGCAGGTAAAGGCTACAGTTTTGTAGTGCCGAATCCAAAAGCGATGCCTGAGATTTGCTCTATTCTAACAGAAGCTAGAGTTGCAGTTACCCCAATGGCTCACGGTTTAAGATTTGCCGGTACCATGGAATTAGCAGGCTTAGATTTAGACATCAACAAGAGAAGGCTAGAAGGGATTTTCAAATCTATTCCGCAATATTTCCCAGAGTTCTCAGCAGACGACTTTAGAGATTTAGAAATCTGGTCAGGATTAAGACCTTGTTCACCAGATGGTATGCCATACATTGGTAGATTCAACAAATACACAAATCTAGTTGCTGCTACTGGCCACTCTATGATGGGCATGAGTTTAGGACCTGTTTCAGGTAAAATGGTTTCACAAATCATCACCAACGAAAAAGCAGAAGTAGAAAGTCCACTACTTTCAGTAGATAGGTATAATTGAGTTTTGCAATAATATTTTTATTAAAGGGCTGGACGAAAATCCGGCGGGGCGGAGCGGTGGCTGGTGCGGATGAAGCATCGGATTTTCTTGATTTTTTTCGACCTTTTTTCATCAAGGAAAAAAGGTCATAAAGCCAGATTCTTAAAGGTGGGGTAAATTAATATTTCTTGTAAGATTGATATTTATAATCTATCTAATCAATTAATTTTGAAATTCTAATCAAGATTTATCAACTTAAAAATGACTTTATACTACAACATCAAACAACTTTCATACTTACTACTTATCACCATTCTAATTGGTGCCTGCACCCCAGAAACACCAATTAGCCACCTTCAAATAGTTTACAAAGATTCTTCGAAACCTGTTGAAGGAGCTTTGGTGTATTTGAAAGATAAGCACTTTGCATTGAGGTCAGATAGAGAAGGAAATGTATCGGTTCCAACAGAGTTTCAATCACCACAATTGAACCTCTCGATTGTAGCAAAAAACAGCCATCAATTAGATGTATCAGCTAAGAAAGATGGGCAGGTAATTCCAATAGTTTTTGATGAAGCCTTGATGAGTGAGATTGAAAAGAATTTGGTAATTGACCCTGCCGATTCTTTGAGAGGAGATAATGGACCTTATCGCTCAAACAACGATTTGTTGTATTATGATCTGGATGTAAAAGTAAACCCTGCCGAAAAATACATCGAGGGCAAAAACCTCATTCACTTTAAAATGTTGGAAGATGGCGACACCATCCAACTCGAATTAACCACTGCATTAGATGTAGATAAAATCTTGTATAAGGGAAAAGAAATTAGTTATGAGCGAAAGTATAAAAGCTTATTTCTCGCATTCCCCGAAAAGCTAAAAAAAGGGGCGATAGAAAAAGTAGAATTTTACTACTCTGGAAACCCGAAATCGGAGGGGAGATTTGGAGGTGTAGTTTTTCAAGAAGACTCATTGGGAAACCCTTGGATATATACAGCTTGTCAAGGTCCAGGCCCAAGTGTGTGGTGGCCAAACAAAGACCAACAAGCAGATGAGGTAGACAGCATGATGATTCGAATCTCAGTTCCTTCTGAGCTGACAGATGTTTCGAATGGTAGGTTTATGGGCAAAGAAGAATTGGAAGATGGCTACACCAAATACAATTGGAAAGTGCATTACCCCATCAACAATTACAGCGTATCTATGAACATCGGGAAGTATACCCATTTCTCAGATTCGCTAGACGATTTGTCGATGGATTTTTATGTGCTGCCATATCACCTCGAACAAGCACAAATGCAGTTTGCTCAGGCTAAACCTATGTTGGCTTGTTACCAAAGTCATTTTGGAGAGTATGCTTTCAAAAAAGATGGCTACAAACTGGTGGAAGTTCCTTATTCTGGTATGGAACACCAAAGTGCGGTTACTTATGGCAATCTTTTCAAAAATGGTTATCTGGATAGAGACTGGACAGGTGTGGGCATCAGCACAAAATTCGATTTCATTATTATCCATGAAAGTGGTCACGAATGGTTTGGCAATAGTGTAACAGTGCACGATTATTCTGATGCTTGGATTCACGAAGGTTGGACTACTTATGCAGAAGCGGTTTATGTGGAATGCATGTATGGCTACGAAGATGCGATAAAATACAATTCTGGATACAAAGAAAAAGTAAAAAACGAAACTCCGATTATTGGTCCAATTGGTGTGTATCACTGGCCAACGCAAGATATTTATTTTAAAGGAACATTATTCCTCAACACACTCAGACATGTGGTGGATGACGATGAGAAATGGTGGGCACTTCTCAAATCATATTCAGAGACTTTTAAAAGAAAAAACATCTACACCACAGATGTGCTGAACTACTTCAATCAGTATTTGGGTAAAGATTTAAAGCCAACTTTTGTGCAGTACTTGTATCACTACAAACTGCCAGTATTACAATTGAAGTTTGAAGGCGACCGAGTAGAATACAGATGGGATGCTGAGGTAAAAGATTTTGATATGCCTGTAAAAATGGGCAAAGGAGAGAAGGCGAAATTTATCTACCCAACTACAGAATGGCAAACTGCAAGCTTAGACGATATTCCCAAAGAAGAGTGGCAAGTCGATCTTGATAAATTCTACATTTTAGTAGAGGAATTGTAGTGTTAATACTGTTGTGTTAAAATCAACATTCGTCTGGTTTTAAAGGCTTTTAAGCTAAAAAGCTATATTGCCTGATACAATTTAGTGATTGATGAGTAAATTCGGCTTAAATCTATTAAAATCGATTATTCATCAATCACTAACAACAAATGAAAACCCCTAAATCTATCAATCAGTACTCCAACTATTTCAAAAATACCCGAAGAAGTTTTTTAAGCTCTTTAGCCATGTTACCCGCAGGCTTGGGTTTAATGGGAAGTTCTTCCATCGAAAAGCAAGCTACAAAACAGAATTTTCCTAAAGAAGCCAAATTACCCTGTCCAGAATTATTCGATATTGAGGGCACCTATTTGAATGCTGCTTTCACCCATCCAATGAGTAGAGGAAGTGCCCAAGCTGTAAAAGGCTATTTGGACACCAGAATGCAAAATGGAAAGTCTAATTACAACATGCGAGAAGATAGAACAGCATGTGTAAATCTGTTTGCAGGATTAATCAATGCTGAACCTGAAGAAATTGCTTGGATACCAAGTACGATGGTTGGGGAGAATATTATTGCATCAGGTTTGGGTTTACCCGGTTCAAAACATCGTGTAGTTACAGATGCTTACCACTTCGATGGTTCTTTGTACATGTATGGAGAATATGCTAAACAGGGACTCGATTTGCATATTGTGGAGCCTAAAAACAACAAAATCGATTTGGAAGAAATGGAAGCTGCAATTACTCCGGGGACAAAACTGGTAGCGGTTTCTTTGGTTTCGATGATTAATGGTTTCGAACATGATTTAAAAGCACTTTGTGAGATTGCTCATGCCAAAGGGGCTTTGGTTTATGCAGATATAATTCAAGCTGCGGGTGCAGTTCCTATTGATGTAAAAGACTGCGGCATCGATTTTTGTGCTTGTTCTACTTTTAAATGGTTAATGGGAGATTTCGGCTCTGGTTTTCTGTATGTGAAGAAAGATAGTTTAAAACACCTCCAAAGAAGCCAATACGGATATCGACAACTCACAGCAATGGATTCTCATATTTTCCCATTCGATGAATCTGGCAATCAGCCTTTTACTTGGAAATCTGGTGAAAGTACTGGCCAACATTTTGAAGTGGGTACATTAGGCAATGAGGCCATTCCGGCTTTAAAATATTCTCTAGAACTTTTAAGTAACACAGGAGTAGATAAAATTCAGGCTCATCGTAAACCGATGATTGAGTTGTTGCAAAAAGAATTGCCTAAAAGTGGATATCAAGCAATGACACCAGCAGATTCCACAGCGCCAATTATCACCTTTGCTTATGAAAATGCTGCAAAAAGGTTGAAACCAAAAATAGAAGCAGCCAAAATCAATATTCAATTGTACGAAAACCGGTTGAGGGTTTCTCCTTCCATATATAATTCAGTAGCAGATATAGAAAAGTTGGTGGGCGTTTTAAAATCAGTTTAATAGATAGCAAGAATAGGGTTGTTAGTAGGCAAATCTTAGGCGATCTTGAGAACTGAAAATTAACTATTTTTGTTTAAAGGACTTACAAATGTCACTATCTCTACCCCTATGAACAACTCCGAGAAAGATTCTGATTTCCTGTACGAAAAAATAGCCTCAAATCTGGAAGCCAATATCACCAACGGCATTATGAAAGATGGGGATAAGCTACCTTCGGTTCGGCAAATGAGTGCTGAGCTGGGAGTGAGTGCTTCAACTATCTTTAAAGCTTATTACGATATAGAAGCCAAAGGTTTAATTGAAGCAAGACCCAAGTCGGGCTATTATGTGCGGAAGTTAAATGACTTTAAATATAGAAAAGCTCCCAAGCAGAATTTTTCAGCTCCTTGCAAAGTAAGTACACATAGCATCATTGCAGAAGTTACTAAAAATCAGCACGATCCAGATTTTTTAAATATTTCTGCGGCTATGCCACATACTAGTTTGTTGCCAGCAAACCAATTGAGAAAAAGCATGCAAAAGGTGATGCTCGAAGAGTTAGAAGAATCTTTACTTTACGAGCCACATGTAGGTAACTATAATTTGAGAGTAGAGATTTGCAAATTGGCACTTACATGGGGCAGATCGTTTACACCAGAAGAGATTGTGATTACCAATGGCTGTATGGAAGCATTTTCATTAGCCTTGAGAGCCATTACCAAACCCGGTGATGCTATTGCTTTGGAAACTCCGGCATATTTTAGAATGGTGCAGTTGCTCGAACAATTGGGATTAAACATTGTAGAAATTCCGGTAGGTGAGTGCGATAAAAAGTATTTGGAGAATTTGGAGGTAGCCGTTGAGCAATACGACATTAAAGCATTCTTGGTGATTTCCAATTTTAACAACCCAACAGGAATTTGCCTTTCGGAGAAGTTGAAAAGGAAAATTGTAAAACTGGCTCACGAGAAAAACTTTCCGATAATAGAAGATGATGTTTACGGAGAGTTGTATTTTGGAAACAAGCGACCATCTAACTTCAAAACCTTCGATGAGAATGATACGGTAATCTACTGTTCTTCATTTTCGAAAGTGGTGGCACCGGGTTTCAGAATTGGTTGGACTTTTCCGGGTAAGTATCAGCAAAAGATGGAAGAGTTAAAAAGTAGTAGCGGTTATAGCAATGCATCAATAAGCCAGCGAGTTATGTCGCATTATCTCCAAAAAGGCAGATATTCTTTCCATTTAAAAAAGATGAGAGAGACTTTAAAATGCTTGAGAAACAGCTACATCAACGCAATTAGAGAAAATTTTCCGGCTTGTATCAATGTAAATTGCCCTCCAGGTAACTTTTTACTTTGGGTAGAACTGCCAGAAGATTTAGATGCTTACCAGTTGTTTAGAAGTGCTAGAGAATTGAAAATCAACATTGCTCCGGGGCAAATATTTTCGGCTTCTGGTTCACATGAGAATTATTTCAGATTGAGCTATGGGCAGCCTTTAACCGAAGATGTGTTGAGAGGGATTAGACAATTAGGTATTTTAATTAAGCAAATGAATAAGAGTAACTAACAGGGTTAGCTACTCTTTACAATGCAATTGACACAGGGAACATCAATTGTACACTCTTACACGAACTTTCTTTTGATCGAAGTCGATCAAAAAATCATATCTTAAGATCATATCCATACCGATAATGCCAGATATGTTTATGCCTGTATTATTCTTTATTCCAGCCCTCAGGTCTTTCAAGTCGGCACAGAAATACCTACCCATTAGATCTTGTGAGCCAACTTTTACTGAAAATCGCCTAACTTCACCCAGTTGATTGGTTGAGCTATACACACCATAAGTTTTCTTACTGTGCGTAATGGTTTTCATGTTGTTATCAAAGTCATATTTCCTAATCTCATTTTCGTCGAATATGGTAATATCTGAACCAGTATCCAGAATGAGATAAATAATCTTTCCGTTAATCCTGCCTTTTATAATCGGTTTATTCCCTCTAATGATCACATCAATAAATTCGTATTTCGGTTCTTCGGGAGTTACAGGAACAAAGGCAAACTGCAATGCGAGTAATGATAGAATAAGAATAGATAGTAACATGATAATAATGTTTATTGCTTTGAAATAGCTAATGTTAGTGTGTCGTAGTAGGGGTGATTGTTTTACTTCAAAATTACGCGGAATACCCAAGCGAAAACAGATTCAGATTTGTGTTATTTGAGCATATCAGATTTTAAAAGGTAGTACTCAGAAGGAGGATGGATATTAACTCAAAGGGTAAAAAAGAATGTCAATAATACATAAACATTTGTAAATCAAATTATTATAAAATAATAAGCGAGCATACCAAAATTGATATGCTCGTTTTTTTAGATTAAATCTGTTCTTTGATTACGAAAAATGCTTCTTAAAAAAACTTCTAGCCAGCCAATAAATCACTCCTGCAAAAAAGACAAACCCAATTAATAGAAATAACAGCAAGTTCCCATTTTGGGGACTTTCAATACTTACCAGTTCAATACTCTGTAGAATCCAGTGAGTGGGCAAAAAGCCGAAAACATGTTTGAAGTTTTCTGGTACAAAAAAAGCAGCGAAAGGAACGAGCACAAGCATGTTAAATGCCTTAATGTAGATCATACCTTCCATTCGGTTTTTAACTATCGAATTGATGCCGAGTACATAAGCAGGAACTATGAGTGCAGTTAAAATAGAAATGAGCAGAATATAAATAAAACTGATGTGTACAAATGGCTGAGTTAAAAGCAAAATTACATTGAGCAAGACTGTAAACGAGTAGGGGATAAGCAGCCTGAAAAGTAAAAACTGAATTCTGGAAAGTGGCACGATGCCATACATTTGGGCAACTTGTGTTTCTTTTTCATCAATTAAAACCATACTACTGATAAAACTGAACATTTGGGTGTTCTCAACAGCTCCCACCATAATGAACAAAGGAATGTAATCTTCTAAAATTTCGTATTTCTCAATCAATGAAGGTACAAACCAGATGATAATGGCAAACAACATGATTGGAAAAAATAGAAAAGCCCTAAGTGATGGGTCTCTGAAAATGAGTTTAAAATCAGTTCCGGCAAGAATAAACAGATGTTTCATAATTACTGATGGACTATTTTTTTGCTAAAAAAGCGATAGGCGAAGAAGTAAAATATTGGAATCCAGATGCATAGAGAGACAATTCCAAAAATGTTGATAGATTGGAATCCAGTTCTATTTTCTAGAGCGCTTACGATTAATTCAAGTGCGCCTTGTACAGGCAAAATGTATTTAAACATTCCCAAATCAATTCCTTCCAAATAATCGATTAATGAAAGATTTACATACACAATTACGACAGGCACAGAGATCATTGCAAAGTTCAAAAACTCCGAAGCGAAAGGCAAAACCATTATACCTAACAAAGCAGAAAGTACACAAATACCTAAAGTGCCAGTAAGGTATAAGCCTAAGTTAAAAGAGGTTTCTTTTACAGAGAAAGCCAAAGCGAGCGAGCAAATAATACCAACTACAGATAGCGAAAGCACTTTGGAAATGATGTAATGATGCAGATTAACCGGTGTAACAAAAATGGCAGGTAAAATCTGATGTTTCCTTTCGGTGTAAATGGCTAGCGCGATAAAGAAATAGCCAATGGTTGTTGGGTCCATTAAAACCAAAGAAACTAGCAGTTTATCCAGATACTCCATATCGTTGAGCACGAATAGAATCGCAGCATAAATGAGCGTAACCACAAAGCTGATGGTGATGATATTGTTCTTTTGTAGCAAGACAAATTGCCACTTCAACTGATTCACGAATAGTTTCATACTCCTAGCGATTTACCTGTTACATTGATAAATACCTCATCGAGTGTCGCTTCCATTGTATGGATTCGGTTGATTTCTCCTTGCTTAATGAATTGCAGAAATTCTGTGTTGCAGCCCAGTTCTTTCAATGGAAACTCCTGATTTTCACCAGTTTTCAATTTTACATTTACCGCTTCTTTGCCATATTTGGTTTTAAGATTTTGCGGAGAATCTATAATTCTAATTTCACCATCCACTATAAATGCGACACGATCGCATAATTCATCGGCAGTGTGCATGCTATGTGTGGTGATAAAAATCGTTTTGCCTTTTGCTTTCAGTTCCAGAATTAACTGTTTGATTTTTTGTGCATTTACAGGGTCGAGTCCAGAGGTTGGCTCGTCTAAGTAAATTAAATCGGGGTCATGCTGAATCGCTCGAATAAAATTCAGTCTCATTTTCATTCCCTTAGAATAAGCTTCTACAGGTTTATTGAGCGCATCAAGTAGGTCGACCTGCTCAAACAGTTGTTCCAGATTTCGCTGACTTTTCAATTTATAAAATGAAGCAAACAAATCTAGGTTTTCTTTGCCAGTGAGTTTGAGGTAGTGGTTAGGCAACTCAAAGCCTACACCTATCTGCTCAAAATAATCTTTTCCCCATTTATTAAGGGCTTTGTTTTTCACCATCACTTCTCCCTTATAACCCGAAAGAATTTTATACAGAATTTTCTGCACTGTGCTTTTGCCAGCACCAGATGGCCCCAGAAAACCAAAAATCTCTCCCTGCTCAATGTTAAAATCGAGTCCCTTTAAAGTGAGCGAATCACTTCCGGGATATTGAAATTTTAAATCTTTTACTTGTATCATATTTCTTTATCAATTGATCTTATCGAATGATTTTTTTAAAATGATGATGTAATTGTCGACTGTTTTCATGAGCGCATCTACTTTCCCTTTGTATACCGGCTCTTTGTTGATGATGCTTTTCGCAGGTGAAAGTCCTTCGAACAATTCCATTTGTTCCATAATGAGCAAACTAGACTTGTATAGAAAAAAAGCCATCGTTTTCACGGGTAAATCATCTCTGAAATAGCCTTTGTCAATTTCGTATTGCACCATGCTCTCAAATGCAGATGTAATCTGATTTAAAAACTGATCATAGATTTGTTTGATGGAAGGTGAATTGAGGTTGTTAGGCAGGTTATGCAGAAAATGACTTTCCAAAGGGTTCTCCAAGTCGAACTTAACTCCTTCTGAAAATAACTTCCTAAAAAAAGCCCAGTAATCGTCAAAATCTTCTCGTTTGATTTCAGCTACATATTGCTGTTTTACCTTACTGCTTTCGCCAACCAAATACATAAACAAATCCAGTTTATCATTAAAATACTGGTACACGCTACCTTTAGCAATCCCCAATTCTTTTACGACCGAGGTGATAGAAGCTTCATCATAAGATTTAAGCGAAAACTCTCGTAAGAAAGCTTCTGTTAATTTTCTTTTCTTGTCTTCTTTCAGTTTGAAAAAAGTGTCTTTTGGCATAATCTAAAATCATTAGTGACTACTCAGTCACAATTATAACGCAAAATATGACTTAGTGGTCACAATTTTGATAAAATTTTTTTAAATAGCAGCTTTTTCTTCCAATCTATCCACTATACAAACATTTACCATTTGATTTTTTCCTCTCAGAGCCACTTCTTTAAAGTTGATCACTGAAAAAGATTTGCATTCTCTAATTTGATTAGCGGCTTCTTCAGAAACCAGAAAATCTTTTTTGTATCTGCTACACAATTCTAAAATTCTGGAAGTAGTGTTAAGTACATCGCCGTGGTAAGCTAATTCTTTGCGGTAATTTCCAATTTCTGTCACCATTACAGTTCCTGTATGTAAAGCTGCTTTAAATTGAGGTACATGATCGAATTTTTGCATATAATCCTCGGCTTTATTTTCTAGCAATCTTGCATAATCGAAATAAAAATGGAAGGCACTTTCAGGAATTTTGTGTTTACTATTTAGCCAAGTTAGCACAGCTTCATCTCCCACATACTGATAAATTTCTGCATTGTGTTTTTTTACCAGTTCGGCTAGATCGTTAAAACATTTGTTGATGAACCTGCTGTATTTGATGTGGCCAAGCTCTTCTGCTAACTGTGTAGAGCCTTTTAAATCGATAAATAAAAAAGTTCTTTCTTCTTCTTGAGGCTGGCTGTATTTACCAGTGATAAAATTAAATAAGATACCGTGCCCAAAATGGTTACCCAATAGCCTAAAAAAGTTGAGTACTTCTGATAAAAGCAGCATCACAAAATACAGCGAAAAGGCAATTGGAGAGATAATAAATTCATTAGATCGCTGGAATACCTCTTCTATATTATAGCCATCAATATAGCTTATCGAGCTTTTAATGATGTACATCCAACTGATAATAACAGCCAGAGAAATTATTCTGCGGAAGAATATATAGATGTAAAACTTATACTTTTTGCTCAGTTTATCGAACAAACCAAAGTCTAAGTAAGCCAGTGAAATACCAATAAGCAAACTTGCTATGGTTGGTAATGCCCAGTTAAAGCCAAAATCTGATCGATTGAGAAATTCTTTAGGAATACCAGCAAGTTTTAATGCGGCAAACATATTTAAACCTATTACATGCCCGATTATTAATAGAGCTACATCAAACTGTTTGGCATATTTTGGTAAAAGTTTAATCATACAATCTTGTTTACCGTATTCTTACAAATATTCTTCTAAAAATGAAGAATTCAGTATTTTATTCTAATCCCAGAGATTTGCATATAATTTCCGGAACAAGTTTCTTTCGCTTTTCTAGCATGTCTAAGAATTCTGCATCATCAATACCTGTTTTAAACATAATAATTGGTCTTGCCAGAAAAGGAAATACCGTTAAGCCCATCATGTTTGTTAAGAAATTGGCGTGATCTACTGGTGTAATCATCCCTTTTTCAGTCATTTCTTTCAGTTCTTTTTGAATGTCTTCATTAATCCGAATGTCTTTTACCATACCTTTTATCTTATCTGGATCGCGTTGAAGCTCAGAAAATAAAAAAGTGGGTACATAAGGATTAGCCTTTAGAAATTCTGTGTAATGGACTACGAAATGTTCTATTTTCGCTTTAAAAGGTTTTGTGTTTTCAGTTGAAAAAATCTCGTTTAAAAGCTTGGTAAAGTTGGCAAAAGCATCTTTTATAATAATCTCAAACAGGGAATCTTTATCTCTAAAGTGATAATGCAATGATGCTATGTTGATACCAGCCTCTTCGGCAATATCACGTGTTTTTGTTGCTGCAAAGCCTTTTTCTAGAAATACTTTTCTTGCAGCCACTTTAATTTTATCTACCGTTTCTTTGGATTTTTTAGTCCCTGCCATTGTCTAAATTTTACATAAAACTAATTTAATCAAATGATTAAACCAAATGATTAGATTTGAATGTTTTAAAAGAGCGCAAATTTAAGTGATTGGAAATAATTAGGAAGTGGGTATTTTTTGAAATTACATACAAAACTTAATTAACCTCTTTCAATTTATTGAGAATAGAATTATTACCTACGATCATTTTAAGAGAATCAAAATAATTAGCAGCTTCTATAGAATCTTCGAAATAGGTATAAAATTGCATAGCTTTTAAATATCTAAAACCTTCCATATCCCAATTGTACCCAATCCAATCGTACATGGATTCTGCATATAACGAATCGGATAAAGTAAGTGCAATAGTATTTCTTACCATTTGAAAATTAGAGTGATACAAAAATTCTTCTGGAACACGGTTAATAGCGATCCAGGCATTTTCTGGTTCTTCAATTTCCATGTAATCATTTGCATTTTTTAATTCGGATAATGCTACATTATACTCACCTTTATATTTACCATATTCTAAGAAGTTAATGGCATTCCAAACAAAAGATTCTGAAAAATCTATCCCTGTATTATAAGATAGATAATTGGTTATAAAAGTCTGTTTGCCAATTGTCTTGAGTTCAAAATCAACTATATCGTAACCGATTGAAGAATAAACTAAAATAATGATATGTGGATGTTCTTCAATGGTGTAATATTTAGTTACCTCAACAATGGCATCTTTATTAATTAGACCAAGTAAAGCTTCAACATAGACTGAAAAATCTTGATTTATTTCACCTTTATAAGTATTTAATATTTTTTTAGGTGTTTTAAATCTTAGTTTACTCGAATCTATTTGGTGTTCAAGTTGCTCAAAAGTATCAGCTAGATTAAATTGATTTTCAATGGTTTTGTTATTTTTTAATTTAATGGCTTTAACCAATTTATTACCATATGCTAAATACTCTTTTTCGCTTAAAACTTTGGGGTCATAATTGGTACATGCCTGTATGATTAGAAGAAGAAAAAGGTACTTTTTCATTTAGAGCGGAATCCTTATACAATTAAAAGGAATTAATTTATTTGAAATACTTTCTGATAGAAATAAATATAGATAAAATACCAAATAGGCCAGAAAATAAGGCAATTCCCCAAATTATGTAATCTTCAGTAAATCTAAGTCTAAATAATAGATGACCATGATTTAAAGAGGCATAAAACCAGAGAACTAAAAAACATAAAAGGAGTGCAGCTAAACCTCTCATTTTATTAATTTATCATTTAGAAATATCTCTACCAACCCATTTTTCGCATTTTCTCCATAGTAAGCAGGGTTAGCATTTTTGTAAAAGGTGATATAGTAAATATCTTTTGTCTTTATATGGTTTATGATTTCTTTAGCTTCATACATATCGTAAATTTTACTATCTATCATTACTGCTTTGCATTTTTCACAGCTAAAGTCTTTGATGTTTAAATCAGGTAAGTTGTTGTTTAAATTTTCTTTTACTTCTTCTAGCAGCTCCGTTTTCTCTTTATTTGATTGCTTGCTATAAGTCCCAAGAAGTATAATCGAACTACAATTCCTATGAGTAAAGGTAGTATTAGATAAATCTGCTAATGCAGTAATAATAACTTGCTTCGGCTTATACCTTTTTAACTCATCAATTATAGTTTCAGAATTATAAGGAACGCCATCTAATATATAAGTATCACACAGATCTACCGTGTCAAAATCTATTGAATATTTAGCTTCAATCTCTTTTCTGATGGAGATTAAATTCGCTTTTTGTGCAGAGAGACTATTAAAAGATAAGATTAGAAATAGTAGTAAAAGGAATGTTTTATAAGCCATTAAGTTTGCTTAGTTTTTTTATCTGAATACATAATTAAACAAAAAACCTCCATAATGAGTAAATTCGCATTTTTTATTTCTTTATAAAATCATGGAATATACAATCGAGCAGGCTACTAAAGCAGAACATCTTGAAATTATTGAAGTGTGGGAGGCATCTGTAAGGGCAACGCATCATTTTTTAAGCGAAGAAGACATCGCCTACTTTAAACCACTCATTCTGGATAATTATTTAGATGCAGTTGAGCTGAGATGTGCCAAAGATGAAAATAACAAAATTGTAGGTTTTTTGGGTGTGGCAGAAGAAAACTTGGAAATGTTATTCCTGCATCCTGATACCATTGGTAAAGGTTTGGGCAAAAAAATGCTACATTATGTTTTACAAAATCTCAATGTGAAAAAGGTAGATGTAAATGAAGACAATCCTGATGCAGCAGGTTTTTATAAAAGTCAAGGTTTTAAAGTTATATCTCGTTCAGAAACCGATCCCCAAGGTAAGCCATTTCCTATTTTGCATATGGAGTATAAACCTGTTTAATCTTAGGATAAACAAAACCATTATGCTAAAAATTAAGTATACAGAATAGAAATTATATGAGAATTAATATTACTTTTTAAAGCTATGTAGTCCTGTATGAGATATGTAACATTCATTTTTTTTATCATTTCTATTTTAATTTTCAATAATGTAAGCGCACAGCGTAGCGAAGTAAAAAAAGGTTGGGATGAAGGATATGAAGCAGGTTATTGTGAATACAATTCAAAACATAGCAGAATTAAACCCATATTTATAGTTCCTATCTGCCCCATAATTGTAGGTGCTCATACATTTGATGATGGATATAAATATGGATTTATACAGGGCAGAAAAGATTTTGCAAGAAAACATTCCATTGATGACGATGAAATAGAAGATGTTCCCTTTTACAACAGTAACAAAATGGATAAGGGTAGTTTTTGCGATGGCTGGAAAGATGGTTATGAAGTAGGCTATTGTTACTATAATTTAAAACATAGTAGAATCAAACCCATCTTTATAGTTCCGATTTGCCCGATAGTTTCAGGGATTAATGATTATAAGGATGGTTATTCGTATGGATTTGCAAAAGGTAAATTAGATTTTGCCGAAAAACACCAAACTACTTCTCTTGATTCTGAAGACAACAAGTATAAGTCTTTTTGTGATGGTTGGGAAGAAGGCTATGAAGCTGGATATTGTTACTATAATCTAAAACATCACAAATTCAAACCCATATTTATAGTTCCGATTTGCCCAATAGTCTCTGGAATCAATGATTACAATGAGGGTTATGCATATGGATTTACTAGAGGGAAAGCCGATTTTGCTGACAAACATTAGTGTACAATTGCTACAGACTTAAAAATTCAAATATTATTTTCCCTGCAAAATAGCTTCAGCTTCCTGCAAGAGGCTTGATGTATTGAAATAATATGTGCTTATTGGCATCATGTAAAAAATGAATATTAGTGTGATGCTCAAAAACTATTTCAAAATTACCTGGCGAATACTTATCAGAAACAAAGTTTATTCTGTAATCAACATTTCGGGACTTAGCCTGAGTATGATTTGTTCTATGCTCATTATTCTTTGGGTGGCAGACGAACAGAATTACGAAACCTTCTTTCCTGAATCTGATCAGATTTACAGAATGTATCAAGAGCAATCTACAGAAAATGGAGATGTGTTTAAAGTAGCGGCGGCTCCGGCACCAATGCCTCAATTTATTACTGAAAAATTTCCTGAGATTGAGACTTTTACCAGAGTAAGACCTAATAATGAAGATAAAGATTTGCTAGAATATCAAGATGTGAAAATTTATGAGCAAATCACTTTTGTAGATTCTACCTTTTTCGATGTTTTTCAACTCGAATTTTTGGAAGGAAACCCTAAACATGCCATTTCTGGTACAAACACTTTAGTAATTACTGAGCGTGTAGCTGAGAAGTTTTTTGGTGAAAACTGGAAGCAAGAAGGAGTCTTAGGTAAAGAAATTATTAGAAAAACCAAATATAATTTTACGATAACAGGGGTAATTAAAAATTTACCAAGCAATTCACATTTCCATTTTGATGTATTAATGCCTTTTAAAATTCTTTATGTAGAAAACTGGGGTATGGATTGGTACAACAATTATTTCTACTCTTATTATAAACTAGCCGAAGGAACAGATGTGCAAGCTTTATCAGCCAAAGTATCGGCCTATGCAGAAACAGATGATCGAATTGCAGATAAGTTTATCTTTCAAGCATTAGAAGATATCCATCTTTATTCAGACTTTGATATTGATTTGTATGGAAGTACAGAGCTTAAATATCCTTATGTAAACATCTTTTTGATAATTGCACTTTCTGTAATCGTGATTGCATGCATTAATTTTATGAATCTTTCTACCGCTCGTGCAGAAAAAAGAGCCAAAGAAATTGGTCTGCGAAAATCTATTGGAGCTAGAAGGATTAATATTATTTATCAACTGATGAGCGAATCGATGTTTTTTGTATTTGCCTCATTTGCAATTGCTATTGTTGGTGTGTTAATCATCTTGCCGTTTTTTAATAACATTGTGGGTAAAAATATGAGCCTTACATTTGCAGACTGGCAATTGATTGGTTCATTTTTAATCGGAACGGTGATGGTCGGTTTCTTAGCAGGCAGTTATCCGGCGTTCTATCTCTCAGCTTTCCAACCTATTAAAGTACTAAAAGGAACTATTACTTCTTCGAGAAGTGGTGCATTGTTCAGAAAAGTCTTGGTAACAATTCAATTTTCTGTTGCACTGGTAATGGTAGTAGGCACAATGATTATCTATCACCAGTTTCAGTTTTTTATGAACAAAGATTTAGGTTATGATAAAGATCTAATGATTTATTTACCGAGAAGAGGGGAAGTTTATAAAAATCATGAGAATTTTAAAAGTGCTTTAAGAGAAAATCCATTAATCAAAAATGTAAGTTCATCATCCGATTTACCAACCTATACAGTGCATTCTTTTGGCGGTTTCGATTGGCCAGGCAAAAATCCAGATGAGCTCGTTCGTTTTCATGGCTTTTCAGTAGGCTATGATTATGTTGAAACACTTGGACTTACTTTAAAAGAAGGTAGGGAATTTTCACAAGATTTTCCGACAGATATTGATAATTATATGCTTAATGAGGCAGCCTTAAAAATTACAGGTTTAGAAAATCCTATTGGTGAGCGATTCTCTATGTGGGGGCAAGAAGGTAGAATTATAGGAATTGTAAAAGATTTCAACTTTAAATCTTTACATCAATCTGTAGAGCCATTGGTATTAGCTTTTGATGCAGGCTGGGATAAATACTATTTTGTAAAGATATCACCAGATAACATAGATGGAGCCATTGCCGCCATTGGCGATGTTTGGGAAAAATTCAATCCCGATTATCCGTTCGAATATCATTTTCTAGATGAAGAATACGAAAACTTGTATGTTGCAGAAAAGAGAATGTCTGAGGTATTTAATTACTTTACTTTCTTCACCATTTTTATTACTTGTTTGGGTTTGTTCGGTCTTATAACCTACATGGCAGAAAAGAAGAAAAAAGAAATTGGCATTCGCAAAGTGCTTGGTGCCTCAATAAGTAGTATTTTGTTGCTCCTTTCAAAAGAGTTTTTGGTACTAATCATGATCGCGCTATTTGTAGGTATTCCAGTTTCAAATTACTTTCTTACAGAATGGCTCAATGGTTTTGCTTACAGAATTTCACTAGAATGGTGGCTGTTCTTAATTCCGGGTGTAATCATTCTATTCATCACCATGTTTGCAGTGAGCAGCCAAAGCTTAAAAGCCGCCATGACAAACCCAACAGAGTCTTTACGGAATCAATAATTACTAATAGATTAATATTGTTCAAAAACAAACCTAGAAATGATGATGGCGACTGCTGTCATCATTTTTTTATTCATTCCAAACTACATTTAGCAAAGTTCAGATATATAAAAATACAGTCAGTTATTGCTTTTCCGATGAGATTTGTAATTTAGGAAAGTTTAGATAGTAAACTTACTACTATCAAACAAGACAACAATTCTCAAACTAATCGACAACAGGAAATTAAATATAGAATGAGCAAATTGAACTGCATTCTCACCTTATTGCTTATTACATTCAATCTGGGAAATAACCTTATTGCACAAGCAAAAAAATCTGCTACTAAATCTCCCGAAAGACCCAATATTATTTTTATTCTTACAGATGACCAACGTTGGGATGCATTGGGTTACTCAGGCAATAAAAACATCCAAACTCCCGAAATGGATAAGCTGGCCAAAGAAGGAGTCTATTTCAAAAAAGCAATGGTTACCACACCCATTTGTGCAGGGAGTAGGGCAAGTATCATCACAGGATTATACGAAAGAACCCATCATTTTAACTTTTCAACTGGGGCAATTCGAGAAGATTTCATGGAAGAGTCTTATCCAAAAGTGTTGAGAGATGCAGGCTATTACACTGGTTTTTTTGGTAAGTTTGGAGTGAGTTACAGTAGCTTAAATAACTTGTTTGATGTATATGATAGCTACGATCGTAATACAGGTTTTGGAGATCGAAGAGGATATTATTATAAGACAATTGATAAAGATACAGTTCATTTAACTCGCTATACAGGTCAACAAGCTTTAGATTTTATTGATAGTTTACCAGCTGAAAAGCCATTTTGCTTATCTCTAAGTTTTAGTGCGCCACATGCACACGACAATGCCGAAGAGCAATATTTCTGGCAAGAACAAACGGATTACCTCTATCAAGATATGGATATGCCAGAAGCAAGCTTGGCAGAAGATAAATATTTTGAAGCTTTGCCAGAAGCAGTTCGAGATGGTTTTAACCGAACCAGATGGACTTGGCGATACGATACTCCCGAAAAATATCAGCATAGTGTAAAAGGCTATTACCGCATGATTGCCGGAATTGATCTGGAAATTGCCAAGATTAGAGCCAAACTAAAGGAGAAAAAGCTAGATAAAAATACAGTAATTATCCTTATGGGCGACAATGGCTATTTTATGGGAGAAAGACAACTTGCTGGTAAATGGTTGTTGTACGACAATTCGCTTAGAGTGCCATTGATCATTTTTGACCCTAGAGAAAAGAAGCATTTGGATATAGATGAAACGGTTTTAAACATTGATGTGCCAGCTACTATGTTGGATATGGCAGATGTGAAAATTCCAGAGAGTTGGCATGGCAAAAGTTTGTATCCGATGGTGAAAGGAGAGGAGAAAGAATTAGACAGAGATACAATTTTGTTTGAGCACCTTTGGGAGTTTGATCATATTCCTTCGAGTGAGGGAGTAAGGACTGATGAATGGAAATACCTGAGATATATTTATGATAAATCGTCTGAAGAACTGTATAACTTGAAAGATGATCCTCAGGAAACAAAGAATCTGGCTCATAATAAAAAGTATCAATCTACTTTAGTGGCATTGAGACAGAAATGCGATGAGTTGATCAAAAAGTATAATGACCCATTTTCTGGAGTTCCAGACAGCTTATCTGTTGAGTTGATTCGTGATCCGTCTCACAATGGAGTTGCCATTAAAGACACCAAGCCAGAATATAGTTGGATTGTACCAAATGAAGCTGTGAATCAAGTTGCTTATCAGCTTTTGGTAGCATCATCACAAGAAAAAATAGATAACAACCAAGGCGATATCTGGAATACGAAGCGAGTAAGCTCAGCTCAAACAGTGGGTATTGAACATGACGGGGAAAAACTGGAAGCAGGCAAGCAGTACTTTTGGAAAGTTCGTATCTGGGATAATCAAAACAGAACAAGTGCTTATTCTGAAAGTCAGTCTTTTACAATGGGCCAGGCAGATTCTATCTTAACAACAAGAAATTATTTTCAGATAGATCATATAAAACCATCTGTTTTTGAGAAAAAAGGTAATGGTAGTTATTTTGTCGATTTTGGAAAAGATGCCTTTAGCACTATAGAATTACACTACCGAGCCGAAAAACAAGATAGCATAGTTATTCGATTTGGTGAAGAGTTGAAAAATGGAAAAATAAATCGTGAACCTCAGGGGAGTATCCGCTATCAAGAAGTAAAACTCCATGTAACTCCATCAACCGAGAAATACATTGTAAAGCTTCCTCCAAACAAAAGAAACACAACTAATGCCGCCATTCTTTTGCCAGATTCTTTTCCGGTTTTGATGCCGATGAGATATGTAGAATTGGAAAATGTAAAAGCTGATTTGCAAAAAGAAGATGTAACTCAGTTAGCCTATCATACCTATTTTGATGAGAATCAAAGCATATTTACTTCTTCTGATTCTATTTTGAATCAAGTTTGGGAAATGTGTAAATACACCATGAAAGCCACCACATTCTCAGGTTTGTATGTAGATGGTGATCGAGAAAGGATTCCTTACGAAGCAGATGCCTACATCCAACAATTGGGACACTATTCTGTAGATCGAGAATACGCAATGGCTCGCGAAACGATTGAATATTTCATGAATCAACCTACTTGGCCAACTGAGTGGCAGCAACATGTTGCACTGCTTTTCTATCAGGATTACATGTATACTGGAAACACAGAGCTGATTGAGAAATACTATGAGGCTTTGAAGTACAAAACACTTTATGAGTTAGCTAGAGAAGATGGTTTAATAAGTTCTCAATCTGAAAAAGTAACTCCTGAGTTTATGAAAAATCTGGGTTTTAAAGACCCGAAAGCAAAACTGGGAGATATTGTTGACTGGCCACCTGCTCAAAAAGATACTGGTTGGCAATTGGCTACCGCAGAAGGTGAAAGAGATGGTTTTGTGTTCAAACCGATCAATACGGTAATCAACTGTTTGTATTATAAAAACATGGAGATTATGGCTGAGTTTGCCAATGCTTTAGATAAACCATTGGAGGCATTAGACTTTGAATTAAGGGCAGCAAAAGCCAAACAGGCAATAAATGAGAAGTTATTTAATCCAGAAACGGGTGCGTATGTAGATGGTGAAGGAACGGAACATTCATCTGTCCACTCGAATATGATGGCACTGGCTTTTAATATAGTTCCTGAGATTTATGTGGATACAGTAGTAGCATTTATCAAAACCAGAGGAATGGGTTGTAGTGTTTATGGAGCGCAATATTTGATGGAAGCGGTTTACAATGGAAATGCATCTGACTATGCATTGGAATTGATGACTGCCACACATGATAGAAGTTGGTATAACATGATAAAAGTTGGTGCGACCATGGCCATGGAAGCTTGGGATATGAAATACAAACCCAACTCAGATTGGAACCATGCTTGGGGAGCCGTACCGGCTAATATTATTCCTAGAGGTTTATGGGGAATTATGCCTAAAACGCCGGGTTATGGGCTGGTGCAAATTAAACCTCAAATGGGAACATTAACTGAAAGCTCGATTACGATACCTACAGTTAAAGGAAGTATTAAGGGTGAGTTTGAAGTGGTAAGCCATCGCAGACAAAAGTTTGTAATAGAACTTCCGGCTGGAGTTTCTGCGGAATTTATCCCTCCAAAAGTCAAGAATCCTTCAGTTTATGTGAATACAGAGAAAGTAAATCTTGAGTTTGGTACAATCCGTTTAAGCCCGGGAGTAAATGTTATCGATGTAACTTCGGGTGCTTTTTAAGATGAAGAAATGGGTTTTGATTGTTGGTTTGATAGCAAATTCATTTTTAATTGGATCGTATTTGATTATCATATTTAATTTGTTCTTCAATCAAAACCTAAATGTAGGAGTAATTGGTCATGCAGATGGTGCAACTGCTTACTTCTATTCTATTTCCTTTTCTGATAAAGTCTATAATATACTTTTAATGTCTATTTTGATTTACATTGAATGGAGGTTGATGAATGGATTGCAAAAACTTATGTCTAATAATCACTGATAAACCCGCAAATAATCGATAATGTATTCTTTTGGGAAACTGGTTTCAGATGGATCACCTCCATTTATACCACCAATTGCCAAGTTTACTATGATGTAGTGTGGTTGTTTCATCGGATTTTCTATGTCTGATCTTTGGTTGATAGTTTCACTTAGGTTTACAGAGTTAATCAAGATATCATCTACAAATAGTTTAATTTCCTTTTCATCCCAATCCATTCGCCAAATGTGAAATTTATCTGCCCAGTTGGTATCATTAAATGTTTCCAGATTTTTTTCTACGGCATCCCACATAGTTTTATGTTCTGGCCCAGCCCAAGCAGCATTTGCTAAAATCATCCCCCTATAATATTCCATAATGTCTATTTCACCACAAGCAGGCCAATAACCATTATCGCCAAGTGTCCAGAAAGCAGGCCACATACCGGAACTCACATCTATTTTTGCTCTTATTTCAAATCGACCATATTTCCAGCTATGCAAACCTTTGGTTAATAAACTGCTGGAGGTGTATTCACTAAATGCTCTATTTTCTCTCCAAGATTTACTTTCAGGATTATAATTTGGGTTAGGCTTCTTTTCTCTTTTTGCTTGAATAATCAAAAAACCATCTTTGCAAATGGCATTATCAGGCTGATACCATTGATGTTCTTCATTTCTTACAAAACCTTGTTCGTAAGTCCAGTTTTCTGGATTGGGTTTTCCATCGGTATCGAATTCGTCTTGCCAAACTAATGTAAGTAACTTTTCATTCTTATTGGTGGTAGTTGAGCAAGAATAACAGAGAAAAGTTAATAAAAATGCAGTAAGTAGTTTTGATGTCATTTTCATATTAGTAAAAATCCCGACTGAGCTAACTCGGTCGGGATTTATATTTTATAGTGTTAGATTACTTTAAAGTACTCAGGAACTCAACTACGTTTCTGATTTCTCTTCTTGACATAATATTAGCCATTGGAGGCATACTTGAAGGTAAATTTTGTCTTTTACTAATTCTTGAAACAGCTACTTCTAATGGTTCAGCTTCAGAAGTTTTGATGATCAATTCCTCATCGTTTTCTTCCATCAAAATACCCGAAACAGTTTGTCCATCGTCTAGCGTTAAGCTCACCATACCAAAGCCCGGTGAAAGTCTAGCACTTGGTTCGATTAAAGCTTGTAGCAATTGCTCTCTGCTCAATGTACTTGCGATATGAGTCAGATCAGGACCAACTTCACCACCGCGACCGTCTACCACGTGGCAACGAACACATTGTCCGGTAGAGTTTCTGTAGAAGTAAGAAGCACCTAATTCTGCATCACCACCATAAAGCGTTTCTTGGAAGTCTGCAACGGTATTTCCACCTTTAGATTTAACATCAGCAATTTTAGCGATTAATGTTTCTGAATGTGTAGAATCTACCGCTTCGATTAAATCCAGTCTAAGATTTTGAGAAAGTTTATCATTCACTAACTGATCGATAAGATCATTAAAGATAGGCTCAGTTTTCTCAACTGGCATTTTACCCAAAACTTTTAGCAATTGCTGTTGCTCAGGCACTGTACCATTTTTAATTACTGGGTTAACTATTCCCGGAAGGTTTTCTTTAGAAATCTCTAATTGATCGAGTAAGCCGAGTGCAGAAGCTCTTACTACTTCTTCGTTATCTGCCATACCTTTTTTAATGAGCGATTCCATGTCATTATATTCCAATTCGTACATAATTGGTAATAAAGCGGCTTTCACTTTTGGCGCTCTGGTAGTAGCGTACAATTGAGCCAATTTATCGTTCTGATCTTTGATCTTAAGATTTTTGAACATCTCTACAGTAGCTACTAACACCTCAGGGTCTCTTTCTGCTAATAATTTATCGATGCTATTTGTAACTTTAGCTTGTACTAATTGTGGGTCTCTTTTTACCTCTCCTCTGTATCTACCATCAACACGGTCTGTAACAGAAAGCTCAGACCAAGTACCCAATGCAGCTAAAGCTTCAGCTCTTAGAGCAGGCTTTACATTTTTTCTTTCTGCAAAAGAGATTAATAAATCCATTTCTCTTTCACCACCTACACGCAAAGCAGCGTTGATTGCTCTTCTTAATAGTGGTTCAGAAGTGAAACGAGTTTCAGCAAGTACCTCAGCTAGAGCAGGCAAAGCAGGTTCGATTGACCAATCGTCGTTAATAGCTCTGGCTGCTTCTGCTACGATATATTCGTCTTTGTCATCCAAAAACAACTTCACATTTTCGCTTGAAAGTCTTCTTAAAACTAATACTGCGGCAATTCTTAAAGCACGGCTATTGCTCTTTTCTAAAGCTACAAGTGGTTCTTCTTTTCCTATTCTAGAAAGTGCTAAAACTCCTGCGTGTCTGATATAAACATCTTTATCATTATTTGCCTCAATCATTTTAATTAAAGCATCGGTAGCAGGTTCGTATTTGATGCGACCAATTGCCTGTGCAGCGAAAAACTGAACTCTTGGATCAGCATTTGAAAGTAGAGGAACCAACTCGCTTCCGGCTTCTGTATATTTTACATCACCCAAGATTTTAGCTGCTTGAGCGATAATTTCAGTATCAGCATCTTTTAAAAGTGGCACTAAAGATTTTGCATAAGCAAGTTCTTTTCTAGCTAATTGACCGATACCCCAAATACCATGAACTCTAGCTAATTGGTTATCTGTTTGTTGAATTGCTTTTAAGAAAATAGCTTCACCAGCTTTATCTCTGGTAGCAAGTGCAAACTGTGCTTTTTGTCTGATTCTCATATCAGAATACTGAAGCAACTCATACAATTTGTTATCGTCTTGCTCAGAGTAATCGAGTTTCATTAAAGATTCAGTCTCTTTTCTGATAGCATCTAAATCGTTTTGATCGTCTGTAACATCGAGTTTCCAAACGCGGCCATAGTTTTTAGTCCCCCAGCCATTAATCCAGTCAGCCACGTAAAGTGCTCCATCAGGACCAAACTCAATACCTGTAGGTAAAATACCTCTTACCACTTCGGTTTCTTCTTTCAATTCAAAAGATGCTCCTTTTGGTTTTAGGCTGAATGCCCAAATTGGAGAGCGGCTTGGGTTTCCTACGAATTCTACTAAGAAGAAATGTTGTTTCCACTTTTCGCCTAAAGCTGTACCTGGGTTGTAAACCATACCAGTTGGGCCATTGTGGTAATTCATGATAGGAGGGATGATATAAGCCGCTTGACCTTCCCATCTTGGTTTGTAAAGCTCTTCGTCCATCCAAACTTTGTAAGCATTGTTTCTTGGATCGGTGTATTTACCATATTGCCAGTTGGCTCTCCAACCAGCATCAGAACCTTCTACAATGTGCACTAAACGCTCGCTTTCTTTCGGGTGGTCACCATCGTTATCAGAACTGATGATGTTACCGTATTCATCAAAAGCAAATTCGTGGGTATTTCTTAAACCTCTCGCATATACTTCAAAATCGCTACCATCAGGATTTGCTCTTACAATTACCCCTTGGTTAGGGTATTTGTGGTTTATGCCATCTGGAGAAGTAATGTTAATACCGATATCACCAATACCCCAGTAAATTTTACCATCAGGGCCTTCAATAGCTCCAGACATACCATGACCGCTAAATCCGATGTGGATAGCAAAACCATGACTGATTGATGTTTTTTCGTCCATTACCCCGTCTCCATCAGTATCTTTTAATCTCCACATATCAGGACCAACACCCACAAACATATCATCATCACGCACTAAAAGTGCACCAGCAACATCTGTAATTTCTTCGTTAAAATCGTTTACTATTTGCATAGAAACATCTGCATAGCCATCGCCATTCTCATCACTTAATCTCCACACTTCGTCTTTTTCTACAGCAAGGTCTTTCCAGTCGTGAGAACCATCGTTGTTTAAGTCTTTTAACCAAGTATTCTCATTACTTTTTTCAGGAGCGAAGTATTCTTTTAAGAATTTTCTTCTGTCTTCTACTGATTGAAGTGCAATAGATGGAGTAATCCAGTTTCTGTGACCTCTAATATCGAACTCTGAGTTTTTCTGGCGGTTTGTTCTTGTTAAATAAACTCTGCCTTCGTCGTCGATATCCATAGCAATCGGATCGGGTGCTAATGAGTCTGAAGCCCACAAAGTCATTTGGAGACCATCTGCTAATTGCAGAGCAGTGTTTTCTCTAATTTCCTTCGCTTTTTGTTGCGCTTCTTCAGGAACTTCTCTAACTATTGGGGGAGGTGTTTTTTTTGTTTCTTGTTCTACTGATTCTGAACAGCTATTAAAAAAAAATAAAAATAGTGATAGCAATACAAACTGATTACACAGTGGCGATAACCTCATTTTCATTGATGCAAGTAAGTTGTTTTGTTTAAGCTCCTTTCCAACCGAAAAGGCTAACAAGTTTAATTAATTGGATGCCCCAAAACAAATGTTTTATTCCAAGTTGGTATTTTACTTACTTGAAAAATGCCATAGATCGCTTATGTAGGCTTTTTTCAATCAATTTCTTGCCCAAAAAAGGTGTTTATTGCTCAACTTGTTTGCTGATGCTAATCGTATGTAGCTTATTTTTAATCTGGTAGCTTACTTCTAATTGATAATAATTGCAGATTTTTTTAACAATAGCTAAGCCTAAACCAAGAGAAGTAGATGCCTGATTTTGTTTTTTGAATCTCTCGAAAAGCTTTTCGGGATTAAAATCTATATTGGCTCCGCTGTTGGCTACAACAAGTTTATCTTCTTGCACTTCAACCAAAAGTTTTCCGCCAATTACATTATGCCTCACTGCATTGTTAAGCAAATTGGTGATAAGAATATCTGCTAGTGCCATGTGCATTTCGCAAATAAAAGTGCCAGTTGTAGTAAAGCTCGTTTCTAATTCTTTATGTTCGAAAACCTCTTGGTATTCTTCGAATTTATTTTTGGTTATTACTGAAAAGTTTACGGATTCAAAATCGTGAAACTGCCCATTTTCAATTTTGGAGAGCAACAACAAACCATGATGCAGTTTAGAAAGCCGCAAAGTGGATTGATGTATTTGCTCTACCCAATACATCTGCTGATCGGTAAAATTCTTCCCTTGAATTAACTCTTCTACTCTTGAATTAATGAGTGCCAAAGGAGTTTGAATTTCGTGTGCGGCATTTTCTGTAAACTCTTTCAGGTTTTGGTAATCATCGGAGATTTTATGTGTCATTTTCTCCAAAACTTGATTCAGTTCGCTAAACTCGTGGATAGATTCTTCGGGCATATCTAAACCGACCCCTCGACTCACATCGAAAGCTTTGGCTTCGGTTAGGGTTTTGTAAAAAGGTTGCCAGATTTTCTGCGATACTTTTCTCTGGAAAAGAAACAAAATAAACATGGCGATACCCAGTAAGATTACCATGGTTCCAGAAATAAAACTGAGCAAGGTCTTGGACTCTACCAAAGACTTGCGAATGCTCACTTTATAAGGTTGTTGGTTTATAACCTTATAAAAACTGTATTGGCGAAATGGATTTATTTCATCATCGAATCGGCTAGCAAATAAGGTATCTTTAAATACCTCAAGTGGCTGTAGGGTATCAGTTACTGAGAAAAGCTCAATCTTGTTGTCTACAAAATAACAGCTTTCTTCCCAAACTCCCTGCTCAGAAACGTAATGCTCAAAATCTTGTCTCTCAACTTTTAGTCTTGCTTCAACTTCTTGATAGATGACAAATTCAGTTACCAGATAAAAAACCAGTGTGAGTAAAATATAGGCGATAATAGAAAAACCGATGTAGTAAGAGTTGGTTTTGGCAAGTAATTTCATCCTGTTCCGAATTTATATCCGATTCCGTAAATAGTCTGTATGTAATCTTCACAACCCTTTTCAGTTAACTTTTTTCTCAGATTTTTGATATGAGAATACAGCATATCGAAAGAATCTACAGTATCAATATTATCGCCATACAAATGCTCAGCAATGGCAGATTTGGTAAGTGCAACTTCAATGTTAGAGACAAAATACATCAGCAAATCATATTCTTTACGAGAAAGAATTACCTCTTTTTCATTGATAAAAACCCTTCTAGAATTTAGATCAATTTTTATCTCTTTATAATTAACCACATTGGTTCCGCCAAACTGTCTTCTGCGAATGAGAGATTTAACTCTCGCATTTAATTCTGAAAGATGGAAAGGTTTGGTGAGGTAATCGTCTGAGCCAATTTCTAAGCCTCTAATTTTGTCTTCCACTGCATTTCTTGCCGAAATAATGATGATACCTGTGCTAATATCCTGTTTTTTGATGTGAGAAACGATATCGAAACCATTGCCATTGGGTAGATTGAGGTCTACAATGGTGCAATCGTAATTATAAACGCTAATCTTTTCGCGTGCTTCGTGGTAATCATAAACCACTTCTACCACAAAGTTTTCTTTGGAGAGGTATTCTGCGATGCTTTCCGCTAAACCTTTTTCGTCTTCGACAACTAGAATCTTCACATCATTAACTGTTTATTGGATTGGCAAATATAAAACCTGAAATCTGTAAACATTCTGGATTTTGAGCTTTCTGTAATCCAAAGTCTATCCAGAATTGGCTCTTAGCTTTGTCTGAAATTACAATTTACGATTAACAAAAGAAATACAAATGTCAGCGAACGGAGTTTATTATCGATGGCTATTACCGATATTATTTGTTTTTGCTGCTGTACCGATACACGCTCAAGTTGTGAGTTTAGAATCGGCACTAGACGAAGCTCAGGCAAACTATCCGGAAATTAAAGCCAAACAGGCATTGGTTAAAAGCGCAGAAGATGAAAAAAAAGCGGTCGCCAATGCTTACATTCCTACATTATCCATGCAGCATCAATATACCTATGCTACTAGTAACAATGTAGAAGGTTCATTTTACCCGAATGGAGTTACCATTTCACCGTCGGGAGGAGTGAGAACCGAAAATATTAACGATCCTGCTTTCGGGGTTTTTACTTCGGCAATGGTAGAGTGGAATGTATATGGATTTGGGAAACTAAATGCCCAAAACAATGCAGCCAAAGCAGGAATTATTACCCAAGAGGCAGAATTGGATAACAGCATTTTTCAACATAAAGTAAAAACTGCTGATGCTTATCTAATGCTTTTAATAGCAGAAAAGCTCACAGAAATACAAGAGAAAAATGTGCAAAGAGCGGCCAGTTTTTACGAGGCAGTTTCTGCGGGAGTAAGTTCCGGATTGCGATCTGGTGTAGATAGCTCTTTGGCGAGTGCAGAATATGCCAAAGCAAAAATCTTATATCTGGAAAGTGAGCGAAATGAGAATGCAAGAAAGTACCAACTCATGGAGCTTTTGGGCAGAAATGCAGAAGAAGAAATGATCAACATAGATAGCATGGAGTTTTTCAGCAAACTTCCAATGGCTTTCAAATCTGAAGAATATACTATCAACCAGCATCCTGTACTAACCTTGCAGCAGGCAAAAATGAGTCAGGCTCACCAACAAGGTGTCTCAGCAAACAGGGAATTTTACCCTGACATTACGTTGGTGGGCGCTGCCTGGGCAAGGGGGTCAGGAGTTTCTAATTCAGATAACTCTTACCATACAGACTTTGCTAGTGGTACAGAATATCAAGTCCAGAACTATTTGTTAGGAGTTGCCATTAAATGGGTTCCTACCAATTTTTTTGCTTCTAGAAACCGCCAGCAAAAATACGAGCACATTGTAGAGCAGCAAACAGAAACCTACAATCAACAGCAATTGGGTCTTAAAAGGCAGTTGCGAGAATCTGAAATGCAATACAAGGTGATGGTTGAGCAAGCTGAAACCGCTCCAATTCAACTACATGCTGCTCAAAAAGCTTATAAGCAAGCAGCAGCGCGCTACAAAAATGGTCTTACAGATTTGCCGACCATGTTGCAAAGTGTGGTGGCATTAAACAGAGCAGAAGCAGATTATGCCATCGCTTACAGCAATGTTTGGCGCTCTTATCTGATGATTGCAGCTTCTAAAGGCGATCTATCTGATTTTATCGAAATGCTTTAAGAAAGGCATTATCTCTCAATACATCAAAATTATTATCATAAATTATCTATGCTACAAATTATAAAGTCGGCTTTAAGAAAGCCAATATCCGTTGTGGTTGTAGTACTGGGTATTATATTCTTTTCGGTACTCTCCATACAAAGCATACCAGTAGATATATTTCCTGAACTCGAACAACCTTCACTTTACGTAATTCAGCCTTATGGTGGAATGGCGCCAGACCAAATGGATGGTTTCATTACTACGCGTTACCAAGATCACTTTTTATATGTTTCTGGTGTGCGAGATGTAGAAGTGAGAACCATTCAGGGAATGTCGATTCTAAAGCTTAAGTTTTATCCCGGTACAGATATGGGTGAAGCGGCAGCAGAAGTAGCCAACAACATTGCCCGTTCCAAAGCTTATATGCCAGAAGGTACAGTTCCTCCACAGGTGTTAAGGTTCGATGCCAGTTCGGTTCCAGTGGGGCAGCTAGTTTTCGAAAGTGCTACCAGAACACTCAACGAAATTCAAGATTATGCATCTTCTAGAGTACGCCCGCTGTTTTCTAAGATTGAAGGTGTTTCTAGTCCTCCGCCTTTGGGTGGTAACCAGCGATCAATTATCGTAAAGGTTGATCCGAAAAAGATGAGGAGTTACAAACTCACGCCCGAAGAAGTTATTCAATCTATAATTGCTAACAACCAACCTTCTCCCGCCGGAAATATCAGAATTGGCAATCAAACTTTAATGACTCCTGTAAACTCACTGGTAGACGATCCGCAAGAGTTTTTAAATGTGCCAATTCGCACAGGTTCTGGACCAACAGTTTTTATTCGTGATATCGCTACGGTAGAAGATGCCGCAGATATTACCGTAGGTTATGCTTTGATACAGGGAAAAAGGGCGGTGTATATTCCAGTGGTGAAGAAGGCAGATGCTTCCACTTTGGCGGTGGTTAACAATCTAAAGGCGGCAATGCCTCGCTTGCAAGATGCCATTCCAGAAGATATTAAAGTCTCTTATGAGTTCGACCAATCAGTTTATGTTTCCAATTCTTTAAAGAGTTTAATTACTGAAGGTATTTTGGGAGCGATGTTGACCGGCTTAATGGTTTTACTTTTTTTAAAAGATTGGCGAAGTGTAATTATCGTAGTAACCACCATTCCAATATCAGTTTTAACTGCGGTAATTCTGATGAATTTGTTTGGTCAAACCATCAACATTATGACCTTAAGTGGTCTGGCGCTCTCGATTGGTATTTTGGTAGATGAATCAACCGTAACCATAGAAAACATCCATCAGCATCTCGAAATGAATAAGACCAGAGCCCAAGCAATTTGGGATGCCTGTAAAGAAATTACTTTTCCTAAGTTCTTGATCTTGTTGTGTATTCTGGCGGTTTTTGTACCAGCATTTGTTATGCATGGTGTTCCTAGATCGATGTTCTTACCACTTTCTTTGGCAGTTGGTTTTGCTATGATCGCTTCCTTCCTTTTGTCTATGACTTTGGTTCCGGTGATGTCTAACTGGTTATTAAAAAGCCATCCGCATAAAGCAAGTGAGTCTCACACATTGGCTTTAGATCATGTAGAAAATAATGCGATGTTAGAAGAAAGTCTTCATCCAGATAACTCCACAGGTTTTAACCGATTTAGAAATAAATACTTGTTGAGGTTAAATAAGATGATGGATAGCGGAGGACTCTGGCTGAGTTTGTATTTAGGTGTAGCAGTGCTGCTTATTGGAGTTGGTTTCTATTTTATCGGAACAGATATTTTGCCGCATGCAAACAGCCATCAGTTTCAACTAAGATTAAGAGCCGATGATGGTACTAGGGTAGAAAGAACAGAAGAAATCACACTCAAAGTTTTAGATATTATAGATGAACAAGTGGGTGAAGAAAATGTAGATATCACTTCTGCTTACATAGGAAATGTGCCAACAAGTTATGGTTCAGCTCAGGCTTTTGTTTTTAATAGTGGTCCACACGAAGCAGTGATGCAAGTAGCCGTGAACGAAGAAGTCGATCTGGATATTGATGAATTGAAAGAAGAATTAAGAGCCAGTATTGCTAAGCAACTACCAGATTTGAGAGTTTCTTTTGAGCCGATTGAATTGGTAGATAAAATTATGAGTCAAGGTGCGGCGACTCCAATTGAAGTAAATGTAGCTGCGAGAGATATTGAGCAGGCAAATCGCTTTGCTTTAAAGATTATAGATCAAATGGAGGAAATTCCTTATCTGCGAGATATACAGATCGCCCAGCCCATGAATTACCCAGTTTTAAAAATTGATATGGATAGAGCAAGGGCAGGGCAGATGGGAATTACCCCGAATCAAGTGGCAAAATCTTTAGTGGCAGCTACTTGGTCTAGCCGATTTACAGATAAAAACCTTTGGTTAGATAATTCTAAAGGACTTGCTTATCAGGTGCAGGTGCAAATTCCTGAATACGAAATGACTTCTGCTGATGACATCGCCAACATTCCATTGCAAAGAGGGAAAATCCATCCGACAATTGCAGATGTGGCGACACTTTCTAGAGAAACAGCTCCGGGGCAGTATGATAGAAGTGGTCCAAACCGCTTGGTAACCATTACTGCTAATATCCACAATAAAGATTTGGGAGCAGCCAGTGAAGCGGTAAAACAAGCCATTGCAGATGCAGGCGATCCACCAAGAGGGATGATCGTCGAGCTCAAAGGATTGGCTCAATTATTAACTGATACTTTGAGTAGTTTGCAAGGAGGTTTGTTGGTGGCTATTGTTATTATATTTTTATTGCTTACTGCCAACTTTCAGTCTTTCAAATTATCTCTGGTAGTGCTTTCTTCGGTACCTGCGGTAATTGCTGGCTCTTTGCTTATGCTGCTACTTTGCGGTTCAACACTCAATCTGCAATCTTATATGGGCATTATCATGTCAGTGGGGGTGTCTGTTTCCAATGCGATTTTGTTAATTACCAATGCTGAAAACCTGAGAATGGAATACCATGATTCTCGAAAAGCGGCATTGATGGCAGCAGGTAGCAGAATTCGCCCGATTATGATGACCAGTATTGCCATGATCGCTGGTATGGTTCCGATGGCCAGTGGAATGGGAGAAGGTGGCGACCAGATTGCGCCACTAGGGCAAGCAGTAATTGGAGGTCTAATAGTTTCTTCTATCGCATCGCTACTCATCTTACCCGGCATATTTAATCTGGCGCAATCTAAAGCCAGTGTGGAATCAGTTTCTCTCGATCCGGAAGACGAAGCAAGTAAATATTATGTACAACCGAATTAATCTAATCTTCTCAAAGAAATGCATCTGAATATTAAATATATAAGTGGAAAAATTGCAGGAGCTTTGCTCATATTATCTGCTGTAGTGGCTTGTCATCCACAAAAAGAAGTAAAAGGAATATCTCAAAAAAAGGATAAAAAAGTAGCACTCACCAAAGTTGCCAGTTTGCATCCAGAAAGGCAAGTGGTTTTACCCGGTGAGCTTAAACCTTGGAACCGTGTAGATATTACAGCCAAAGTGAGAGGTTATGTAGGAAATGTGAATGTAGACAGAGGCACAAAAGTTAAAAAAGGGCAGGTACTGGCAGTACTCGAAGCACCTGAAGTAGTTGCCGCTTTGGGTAATGCCAAAGCCAATGTTTCTGCCGCAGAATCTCGCTTAATAGAAACCAAAGCAAAATACAATGCGAGCAAACTCACTTACTCTAGAATGTATGAAACTAGCCAAACAGAAGGTGCAGTTTCTAAAAACGAGTTAGACTTAGCCAATTCTAAAATGATGGCAGATAGTGCTTTAACCAGTTCAGCCCAAGGAGCTTTGGAAGCGGCGGCAGCTCAATTAGCTTCACAACAACAATTAGTAGATTATTTAACCATAAAAGCGCCTTTTGATGGAGTAATTATCGATAGAAATATTAGCCCGGGAGCTTTGGTTGGGCCAGCTAATAATGGAGGTCTTCCGGTGTTTGTGTTGGAAGATCAGCAAAAACTGCGTTTAACATTGGCTATTCCAGAAACCATGGCTAATTCGATTCCAGAAAATGGCAAAGCTACTTTTTCTGTTACTGCCGATCCAGGAACTGAGTTTGAGGCTGTATATGCCAGAAGTGCGAACAGCTTGCAAGAAGTGAATCGATCTATGCTTACAGAATTTGATGTAGATAATAGTGATGGAAGATTAAAAGCAGGAATGTATGCCGATGTGAGTTTGCCAATAAGTAGAAGTGAGTCAACACTATTTGTGCCAACAAGTTCGGTGGTAACTTCTTCTGAAGGAGTGTATGTGATAAGGGTAAAAGGTGAAGTGGCAGATTGGGTAAATGTAAAAAAAGGGAGCTTGTTAGACAGTTTGGTAGAGATTTTCGGACCAATAAAAGAGGGTGATTTTATTGTAAAAAATGCAGATCCCGAATTAAGAGACGGGATGTCTGTAAGTGATTAGAATTATTTTGAATAGTTGCTATAAATCATGTTAACTAGCTGATTCAGAAAATTGGGGGCTTATTAGGATTGTAAAATGAATTTTAAGTCTTCAATTTTCATTTATAAAGAGCGATGGCGTTATATAATCAATTAACTCTATTGTATATACAACAATATTGAAAGTTTGAGTGTCTGACTATCCGAGTTACTAAAATTAAAATGTTTCTAACATCATAATTAGACAAACTATTAAACAATCAGCTAATGCTATATAGATGATGTTGCCTGACAGATAACTATATTTTCATGATTACGACATTAATTTTACTAAACACTTGCCACTGGGCTGCCGACTACACACACTTAAGCACAAAATGGATGTATTGTGCTAAAAAATTTGGAAGACCTTTTTTACCAATTGCTGCACATGCTGGCGTACATACCTTATTATTTTTTATTACCGTATGGCTTTTACATGATTTTGAAATGGGATTGATTGCCGCTGCTATTCAATGGCCAACCCATTTTGCTATTGATGTTTGGAAAGGAAAAATGAATGACTGGTTTCCAGAATTACAAGATCCGGCAAACAAATTTCATTGGTGGGTATTTGGTGCAGATCAATACATGCATCAGATGGTGATTATTATTACTGCTTACTTAGTTTGTAATAATGCCCAAATTTGAGGTTTTTGAAGTTTTTATTGTGCCAAAGCTCAGCTTGTTCTAGTTTTAGCACAACATAAATTAACCTTAACTATGGAAGAAAAAAAAATGGATATGGACTTACTGGGCAAACAATTGAGATGCCCAGAAGGAGAAACCGGAAAAGAAGTAGCCAAGAGAATGAATACATCTAATCAAGATATGATTGAAAATTGTATTCAGGCTTTAGAGATAAAAGATGATGACAATATTCTGGAATTGGGCCCTGGAAATGGTTTGCATGTAAATGAGCTTTTAGACTTAGCTAATAATATTTCCTTCACCGGACTAGATATTTCAGAAGGAATGGTGGAAGAAGCAAAAAATCTGGTGACTTCAGAAAAGACAGCTTTTCAGCATTTTGATGGTACAAATATTCCTTTTGAGGCAAACAGTTTCGATAAAATCTTTACTGTAAACACCATTTACTTTTGGGAACAACCAGAAAAATATGCGGCTGAGATTAAAAGAGTGCTTAAACCAAAAGGCATTTTTACCATCGCTTTTGCAGATAGCAGTTTCATGAAAGACTTGCCCTTTATCGCTCAAGGTTTTGAGTTGTATGATGAAGAAAAAGCAAGCACATTATTTAAGAGCGTAGATTTGGATATTGTTACCGTATCTCATAAATCAGACATTGCCATAAGTAAAACTGGTGATAAGGTAAACAGGAAATATCTAGTTTTCCAGATTGCTAAACCAGAATAATTCTTTCTGCAAAGTATTACAACCAGTCAAGCTTGTCGAAGAAGGTACCCTCTTCTTTGTCAAGTTTTACTTTTTTGGAGTCAACCAAATACAGCTCGTGTTTAGCTCTGGTGAGCGCCACATATTTTAGATTCCGTTCTTGCCTTTTTTCCCACTCCATTTGTCCATCTCTGTAAAGCGGCAAAGTATCGTAACCCAATATAAACACTGTATCGTTTTCTAAGCCTTTCGCTTTGTGAATGGTAGAAAGTTTTACAGCATCTTCGTTTCCAGAAATCAATCGCTGAATTTTTTTAAGCAATTCATCAATAGAATCTACATCCAGATGTTGGGCAGATTGCTTGCTAATCATTTGAATTTTGGATTCGAGCAATTGCCTTTCAGATTTTATAAAGAGTTCACGTTCTTCTTTATCGTCAATGTTTTTGGCATTCTTATCAATAAAGTAATGATTACGACTTCTCACATCATCCACAATACTCAAAACATCATCTTTCTTTAGTTCTTCTCTGGTAAAAATAAATCGAATACTATTGATGACTTCTTTAATATCGTCTTCGTGAACTTCTACACTAATGCCTCGATCAATCAACATAAAGAGCATTTCGAGCAAAGGATTTTTTACTCTGGAAATCACCAAATTTCCCGGTTTTACTTTCGAAACTGCCTCCTCGAAAGGAATTTTATAAATCTCTCCAGCCTTTGGTACAAAAGGATAAATATCTTCTCTAAAGTTTTGCGCAAGCTCAATCACATTGTCTGGACAGCGGAAACACTTAGACAAAGTAAGCTCAACTGTATTCGGAATTTCTCCCAACTTGTTGTAAGACTCTATATCTGCACCGGCAAAGCCATAAATCGACTGCGAAGGATCGCCCACAGAAAGGATTCTGCCATCTTTTTTGAGGTATTTTAAAGCGCAAGCAATTTGAGAGTAAGATAAATCTTGGCACTCATCTATAAACAATAAATCGAATGTTGTTTTTGGATATAAGCTAAAAGCAAACGGCAAAAAAAGCATATCGGTAAAATCGATAATCTGTTGGTTTTCTGCCATGCTATTTCCTTTGTTTAAAAGGAATTTGTTAGCATCGTAGTAGTGCTCAAGCTCTTCTTCAAACTTTTTGGATTTGGTGTTTACATCTTCAAAAAGATTGAAATGCAGCACCATTTCTTTAAAAT
>PBYL01000107.1 GCA_002729595.1 Thalassovita sp.
AAGGCAGGTTTTTATACCATTTCTCTAAAACATCTTGGTGAACCACAAGCTCATCATCTTTATACTCGTAAGGAATATCACAGTAAAAAGGTGGATTATCTGGATTTGGAGACCACGATTTTGCAAATGCTACAATCACTTTTGGGAAATAAGATTTAGCCAGTTCTTCGGTGGTTTTAATTTTAGAAAGCTCTTTGTATGTATTGCTATTTGGGCCATATTCTCGCACAACAGTAAGCGCACCCGGACTCAAAGCATACACACTACTAAAAATCTCTGGGTGATGCATAGCAATTTTTAAAGCTCCATAACCGCCCATACTGTGCCCAGTAATTCCACGACTATCTTTATTAGCAAGTGTTCTGTAGTTATCATCCGTGTATTTTACTAGATCGAAAGCAGTAAAATCTTCCCAATTGCCGAACAGCTCAGAGTTGCTGTAAAAGCTGCCATCGTAAGTAGTTTGTTGATCTGAAACCACTAGAATAAATGGTCGGATTCTATGAGTGGCAATGGCAAAATCCAGCACTTCAATCATTTCTGGATAAAGCTTATGGTTATTTAGAAAACCATGCAAATAATAAATTACTGGATAGCGCTCTTTGCTATTATCATAATTGGGAGGGAGATAAACCGAAACGGCTCTAGTCGGGTTTTCTCCATAGTCATTTTCGAGGTTTTTAGAATACAGTGAATCTACAATTACCTTTCCTTGTAATGCTACATTCTGAGCAAAAAGGTTAGTACTATACAGGCAAAAAGCTAGTAAAAAGTTAATAAGGATAAGTTTCAACATTTTCATCATTCTTTCCATTGATTTACAAATAAGAGAAATGGGTCTTTGTATTGCTCACTCACCGGAATAGTAGTTTCTCCGATTTGAGCAGAGTTTTTGGTAACAGCTCTAATTTTTTCTAGCGAAACAATATATGAGCGATGGATGCGCAAAAAGCGCTCTGGTGGTAGTTTTTCTTCTAGTGCTTTTAAACTGGTGAGAGATAATATGGCTTGTTCGTTGTTAGCCACATGCACTTTTACATAATCTTTTAAACCTTCGATGTACAAAATATCATCAAAGGCAATTCTCACTAACTGATATTCCACTTTCAATATCAAGTAGTCTTTATCTGGTTTTGTATTTACTGATGGATTGCTACTGAGTTTTTCTGCATAAGCACTGGCTTTGCTGGCTGCTCTTAAAAAATCATCGTAATCAAAAGGTTTGAGCAAATAATCTAGCGCATCTACTTTGTAACCTTCAATAGCAAATTGGTTAAAAGCCGTAGTAAAAATAATGCGAGGGCCAGTCATGTTCTTTTTCCAGTCGAGCAGTTTGGCTAATTCAATACCAGTTAAATCTGGCATTTGTATGTCTAGAAAAATAAGATCGATTTCATCTTTATGAATAGTCTGCAAAGCATCAATTGCATTGGTAAACTTGCCAACCAGCTTTAAAAAGTGAGTTTGCTCTATAAACTTACAAACCTGCCCCAATGCCAATGGTTCATCATCTACAGCTATGCAATTCAGTATTTTCATGATAGATCAATAGTTAAGTGAACCGTAAACTTTTTATCTGTTGTGTGCTCGTTAACCTCAAGCTTATATTTATCGCGATATAGTAAATCCAACCTGCGGCGGGTATTTACCAAACCTATACCATTGCTTTCTTCAAGTATCGTTCGCTTTTCATTAAATTTAGTGTTTGCAACACGCATCTCCAATTGCTTGCTTTGTTGGCAAATGGCAATATCGATACAACTATCTTCTTTGGCGCTTACACCATGTTTAAAAGCATTCTCTACAAAAGGCAAAAACAGCATTGGTGCTACAATTACATCTTTAATTGCTTTGGGCGATTCGAACCGAATTTGCACATTATCAGTCAGGCGAAGCTTCATCAAAGTGATGTAATCTTCTAAAAAAGCAATTTCTTGGCTCAGCAATACTTCTTCTTTTTGGGTTTCATACAACACATATCGCATCATTCGCGAAAGTTTATGTAGTGCTTTGCGAGATGTTTCAATGTCTATACTGGTGAGAATGTAAATGTTATTGAGTGTATTAAAAAAGAAATGCGGATTAATCTGGGCTTTAAGAAAAGAGAGTTCAGAACTGATTTTGTCTTTCTCTAATTGTTGATGTAAATGAGAATCGTTTTGCCATTTTTGAACAACTGCAATACAAGTACCTATTCCCAATACTAAAAAAGTTGTAAAGAAAACGAGTAACAAAGTATTAAAAGGTGGGAAAACACGCTTACTTGTGAAATTTGGAATTATGGCTTCTTCAACTTGTTTAGGCACTTGTAAATACACTTCAAGCAAAAAAAGCAATATCACTACGGTAATACATAGAAGCAAAACTGCTATTACAAACCAAAATATTTTGCCATGAAACAGTATTCTGGGTATAAAAAACCAGTAATTAAAATAGAATGCTCCCAACCAAAGCAAAAACAAAAGCCCTTGCTTAATCCAGAAAACAATAGGCAATTCTATTTCTACAAAAAGTGGCTGAAACAGCAATAACATCACCGCCAAAAACACCCAAACTAATATGTGAATGAGCGGCGAAATAAACTGTCGGATATATACTGCAGGCATAGGAGCAAAAGAAAATCTTAGGTAAAAATAAGGGCTTCATAGCAAAAGCAGACTTAAATCTAGTGCTTCTTGCAAATGAATAGATACGATAGGTGGATTTATCTACCAAATAAACCTTTTAACAGACGAATTCACCAAAGTATAAATCTGTCGATTTTCAATTGAAAACTATCGGTGAAAACTGCCAACTGATCCATTCAATTTTTTAGAGAATAATATTAGATGTAGATTCAATTAAAAAATATAAACCCGAAAGCGGAGGGTGTTTCTGAAATACAAATATGATAATGAAAATTACTGGCTCAAAACTCGAAGCTGGTTTAACTCTAACTAATTAAAACTTATGAAGAACAGATTGAATAAAGTCTTGGGAATAGCACTTTTTGTAGGTTTGAGTTCCCCAATTGCCATTTTTGCGCAGGAGAAAACTTTTAAAGTAACTGTAGAAGAACCTGATAATGGCAGCATTAAAATTACACCAGCTATTCCCGAAGATGGACTAGTAAAAGAAGGTACGGTGCTAAAAATTAAAACCACACCTGATAGTGGTTTTAGCAGTGATGGAGGTTATTTCTACAATCCGGGTGAAGGCATGTGGACTCAGTACCATGAGACAATGAAACCAGAATTCGAAGTAGTAGTTGACAGAGAAAAAGTGTTGGGTGCTTCATTTATAGAATCTGATGAATTGGAAGGATTTAAAGTGACAAACAATGTAGTGTACGCCAAACCGGGTGTAAAAGAATTAAAGTATGATGTGTTCTCGCCAGAAGGTGCCAAGAATCTACCCGGAATCGTAATTATTCACGGTGGTGGCTGGTCTTCTAATACTGAAGATATTATGAGAGGTATGGCAAGAGAACTGGTTAAAAGCAAACAATATGTGGTTTTCAGCATCGATTACCGTTGGATTGGCCAACTAGATGGCGACAAAGAACCAAACACGATGGGCGATTTGATTGAAGATGTTTATGGTGCCATTGCTCATATTCAAGAACATGCAAAGAAATATGGCTGCGATCCTACAAGAATTGCTGTAACTGGCGATAGTGCTGGTGGTCATTTATCGGCTTCTGCTGCCAACATGGTAGATATGATTGGAGATGGTGGTTTTGGTGAAAAAGAAGGAGTTTATGAGTATAAACCGACTTATATGCCGAAAGGAAAAACTGTTGCCCAAGTTCGCAAAGAAATAAAAGATGCCATTAAAGTGGCTGCACCAAGCTATGGTGTTTTTGAAGGTAGTTTCATCAAGCGATTTAATAAAGATATTACCGATGGAGAAATTGCTGCAATCTCTCCAATTGAAAGTATTCCTAACATAGAAGAGCGTGCAGTGCCTCAATATCTCATTCGTGGTACAACAGATTTTCTTATTAAAGATGAGGATGTACAAAAATATGCTGATGCTTTAGAAGCAGATGGTCAGACAGTAAAATATGTGCAAGTGGAAGGAGCAGGACATGCATTCTTCGATTGGAAACCGGATGCTACTACAAAAGAGACTTTTGCCAAATATGGTAAGCCTTACATCGAAGATATGAAGCAGTTTTTCGATGCAGTTTTCTATCCGGGTAAATAAAAAAATTAGATTTTAGATAGTAAAATTCTAGCCTAATTAGCATCATGTTTAAAGCTGTATGGAGAAATTCTGTGCAGCTTTTTTGTTGGTAAAAGTCTATATGGACATTTCCAGTAAGAAAGAACTCAGTGATTTACCATGCTTGTCTAATGAAGTGGAATTGGTCACTCCACCGTCTAATGCATCATACAATACAAAATTTAAAGCTCCCAATTGAGGTAGCTCGTACCTCTCTACTTTTCCTTTAATTTTAGCACCAAACCATTGTTTTACGATATCGGCAGTTACTTTTTCCGCGATTAAATTGTAATTAGACTTATCATATACGATGAGCGAAATGTTGCTAATGTTTCCCTTGTCGCCAGTGCGAGAATGTGCTATTTCCCAGAGTTTCATATTGCTTTATAAATGATGGTTGTTTGAACTTCTGATTTCTTTAAAAAAATGGATGCAACCGAAATTACCTCTTCGGTTTTTTGTGTAGCTCCACCACCTCCGGCAGGTCCGTTTGTGTATAAGGCTTCTACCTCTCTGCCAACTTGCTTAGCTGTTTCTAAAGATGCTGCTTTGCCTGACACCCGCAATCTGATTTCTGGAATTTCATTCACTTCGTAGTTTAATGGTGAGATAGAATTCAATCCGATAAAATCAATCCTTAAATCTGAAAAGGTATATTTCTCCAATCTTTTTTGAATGATATCTCCTGCAAGTTTGGCTCTTTCCATACAGTTGGCTCCACCGTAACTAATCTCCCCAAGGCCAAAATATCCATTCTGATAACCTACACTAACTTTATAAGAATCGGTTGCTGTTTTGCCACTTGCATGGCTGAATTTTACTTTATCTTTCTCCACCAAATCAAACTCAACTTTAGAAAAATCTGCCACACAATCTGGGGTTAAATAATTCGCCGGATCATGAATTTCATAAAGTAATTGTTCTGTACAAGTTGCTGTATTGATGATGCCACCAGTTCCATCCACTTTAGAAATATAACCTTCTCCTGTTTCATCAATTTCTACAAATGGAAAACCTACATCCCATAAATTTTCCACATCTTTCTTTCCTGGATCAGCAAAATAACCACCACTTACCTGTGCAGCACATTCGAGTAAATGACCAATTAAAGTGCCTTTTCCCAATTTATCAAAATCAGTCATATCCCAACAAAATTCGTAAATCATAGGAGCGAGGAACAAAGCAGGGTCTGCCACTCTGCCTGTTACAATTATATCGGCATCATTATTCAATGCTTCAACAATTCCACTAACACCCAAATAAGCATTTGCTGAAACAATGCTATTTTCTATTGAGCTTAGTGGCTTACCCGTTTCCAGTATTTGATATTGCTTTTTATCATCTATCAATTCAAGTACATCATCGCCCAAAACCGCAGCTATTTTAATCCCTTTCAATCCTTGTTTTTCGGCCATTTCTGCAATTAAAAACATGGCAGCAATGGGGTTAGCAGCACCCATATTTGTAATTACTTTCACATTATGCTTATGAGCCAGTGGCAACACTTTTTCCATACGATATTCCAGCAAGTGGTTGTAACCCTTATCCGGATTGAGCCTTTTCTCTTTCTGCGCTAGCGCAATGGTTCTTTCTGCCAAACATTCGAAACCTATGTAATCTAGCTTAGCATTTTCGATTAAAGTAAGCGCAGGTTCAAGTCTATCTCCTCCATATCCGGCACCACTGCCAATTCTAATTTTTTTCATATTTAAAATGTTATGGCTCCCACTGCTAGTGACACAATGAGAATGATAATAGTAATTAAAAATGCATAGGGTATAGTTTTCCGCTGATGTTCGCCTAAATCTACTCCCGATAAACCGGTGAGTAAAAATGTAGCACCTGTTAATGGACTTACAGGAAAGCCGGTTGTCATTTGCCCCATAATAGCAGCTCTGCCAACTTCTATGGTATCACCGCCAAAATGCGAAGCAGTAGTGGAAAGTAATGGTAATATTCCGAAATAAAAAGAATCTGGATCGAATAGTAAACTAGCTGGCATCGAAGCTACACCAGTAATTACAGCTAAGTGGTTGCCAATCCAATTAGGGATGTATTGAACCGCTGAACTAGCCATGGCATCAATCATTCCGGAGCCTTTTAAAATGCCTGTAAAACAGCCGGCAGCAAACAAAATACTCGCCATGAGCATGGCTGCTTTGGCATGCGCATTTACTCGCTCTGTTTGTGTTTTAAGATTGGGATAATTGATACTAATAGCGATGACAAAAGCCAGCATAAAGATAACATGAGGTGGCGCAAACCCTGATATTAAAGTACTTACTGCTAAGAAAATGAGAAGAATGTTTACCCAAAACAACTTTGGCCTTTCTAATTCAGATGTATCTGTGGCTTCGGTTTCTAGCTCAACTACCGGAAGTACTATGTTTTTTTCTCTCTTCCCCATTAGATAAGCCAAGATTAAAACCGCCAACAATCCAACCAATACTGGGACTAATAATGGGTTAAACAATTCAGTTACAGAAATTTCTAAAGCGGTTGCTGCTCTTATTGTGGGGCCTCCCCAAGGCAGAATATTCATGGTTCCCGCAGATAAAGCCACAATGCAGGCAAGGGTAGACCTTTTCATTTTTAATGCATCGTACATGGGTAAAAATGCAGGAATCGTAACCAAAAAAGTAACTGCGCCTGAACCATCTAAATGCACGATCATAGCTAAAAGCGCTGTGGCAACTGCCACTCTAGCAGGGTCTTTACGTGTCATTCTTAGCAAACCATTTATAATAGGCTTGAAAGTTCCTGCATCAGTTAGAATGCCAAAAAACAAAATAGCAAAGATGAACATTACACCTGTTGGTGCAATAGATTTAATTCCATCAGTAATGAAAGCTATAATTTCCATACCCGAACCACCGAGCAAAGAAGTACCAATTGGTACCAGAATTAAAGCCACTACGGGAGAAGCTTTTCTAGTCATCACCAGAAAAAGTAGGAGTGCAATGGTAATGACTCCGAGAAACGCCAAATTCATATTTACTTAAATCAATACTTTCCTTTAATATAGCTAAATATTGATTTAAATAAAGAAAAAAGGCGAATCTATCATACACAGATTCGCCTTCGAATTTAATTTGGCATTAATTGCTTCACAGTTCTATTTCATTAATTTGTTTGATGTCTCTTGAAGAAGCTCCAGATTGAATTTGGTATTTGCCGTTTTCTAATACCCATTTAGATTGAGTTTCATTCCAGTAGCGAAGGTCAGCAACTGGTATAGCAACGGTTACTGTCTCTGACTCAGTCGGATTGATGATTTGGGTTTTAGTAAAAGCTTTCAACTCTTTTTCAGGTCGATCAATTTTAGTCTCTGGAATTGATACATAAAACTGAACTACTTCTTTTCCTGCTTTTTCACCAATATTATGCACTGTTACAGAAGCATAAATAGTATCGTTTGACACAGTTACTTCCATATCTCCATATTCAAAATTGGTGTAAGAAAGTCCGTAACCGAATGGATAAGAAACTGATAAACCTGCTTTATCAAAATGTCTGTAGCCTACATAAATGCCTTCTTCGTAATTGGTAAAGTCAATGTTCTTTACTTTTTGGTCTTCAGGTACTTCTTTAGATGTAAATAAATCAGTCATCGCCATAGGTTGTCCATCTAGCGGGAAGTTTGCGTGAGAAGCATGATCATTCAAGTTTACAGGAAAAGTCATTGGAAGTTTACCACTAGGATTCATCTTTCCTACAATAATATCTGCTACAGAATTACCGCCCTCTTGTCCACCTTGCCAAGCTAAGAGAATAGCATCTGGCAGCGATTTCCAAGTTGCTGTTTCAACTACACCACCAATGTTTAACACGATAATTACCTGTTTGCCAGCTTTGTGGAAAGCCTCACAAGTTAACTCAATCATCAATTTTTCTTTATCAGATAATAGAAAATCATCTTTTTCAACTCTATCACCACCTTCGCCACTATTTCTACCAATAGTAATAATTGCTACATCGCTACTAGATACAATCTGGTTCATCAACTCATCTGTATAATCTATCTGAGGAGGATTATAAGGCTGAAACATCGCGTTTATTCCTTCTGGTTTTACAAAAAGCTCTTTGTTTGCCGCTTTGTGCGATTCGTAAATGTCTTTGGCAACTTGGTTAATTTCGAACCCAGCATTTTTCAAACCTTCTTCCAACGAAACAGTGTATGCTTCATTTACATCTCCAGAACCCGTACCACCAGCAATAAAATCGTAAGAAGTAACGCCAATTAAAGCAACACTTTTAGAATTACTGATGGGTAAAGTATTTTCATTCTTCAGCAAAACAATACCTTCGGCAGCAGACTGTCTGGTAATTTTAGCATGTGCCTCTAAATCAGGATTGTTTGTAAATTGATGGTTTTTCATTTTTAAAGATTCAACTATCAGTTTGAGAATCCTCTTTGCCGAAATATCAATTTCTGCTTCTGTAAGCGTGCCATTTTCTTGGGCTGCTATCAATGCATCCCACTGATATTTGGTGCCTGGTTCTAGTAGATCGTTACCAGCTTTAACCATTGCCGCTGCATCTTGCCCACCGAACCAATCAGACATTACTAAGCCTTTAAAGCCCCAATCGTCTCTTAAAACTCCAGTTAGCAAATCTTTACTTTCAGAAGTATAAGTGCCGTTCACTTTGTTATATGATGACATGATCGTCCAAGGTTGAGACTCTCTTACGATAATTTCGAAGCCTTTCAAATAAATCTCACGCATGGCTCTATCAGAAACAATGGCATCGTTGTAATTTCTATTTGTTTCTTGGTTGTTAGCTACAAAATGCTTTACAGAAGTACCTACGCCATAAGATTCTATCCCATTTACAACTGCTGCGCCCATGTAACCTGTTAGCACTGGATCTTCTGAATAGTACTCGAAATTTCTACCGCAAAATGGATGACGGTGAATGTTAGCACCCGGCCCCAAAATTACATCTAATCCATATTCATAAGCCTCATTACCCATCGCTTTGCCTACTTCTTCAACTAAGTCTGTATTCCAAGTAGAGCTCAACAAAGTAGCAATCGGGAATGCTGTACAGTAGTAAGTTCTATCTTCGCCCTCTCTTTTTGGCTCAATTCTTAGCCCTGCTGGCCCATCTGAAAGATAAATTGTGGGTAAGCCAAGTCTTGGAGTCGGTACAATTAAACCCACAGCTCCGGGAATTCCTTCACCCGGTTCTACTCTTCCCATACCAGATGCCATTCCTGCACCTTTTAGCAAATGGATTTTTTCTTCCATTGTCATCTGTGATAGAATGTCTGCTACACGTACTTCGGTAGATTTTCTATCATCTTCGTAAACATCGAGTTTCCCATTGCCATTTCTATCTAAGAAAGTATAGCCATCTACAGTAATCTCTTTTATCGATTTGTTTTCTGCATAGTCATCTTCAAAATTGAGAAACTTAGCCTTAAGATATGTCCATCCACCAAAGCCTGTTAATACTACAAGTACAGCTAGTGAACCTAATGTGATAAGCGTAATTTTTATAAACTTCTTCATATTTACATATTTGTGTCTGATTGCCACAAATATAATAGAAAAAATATTTTGTGTCAATATGCCACAATTGTTATTTTTGTGCATATGGACATAATCAAGTTTTTAGAAGAAGGAGGGAAGCAGTATTTACCTAATCTTTCGATCGACCATGTAATTATCGGCTATGAAGATAGTAAATTGAAATGCCTATTGCTTCGAATAACTGATAAGTGGGTATTGCCGGGTGGCTACATCCAATTTTCAGAATCTGTTGAGCATGCAGCAGTAAGGATTCTAAAAGAAAGAACGGGACTCGAAAACCCACACCAAAAGTTTTTATCTGTGTTTGGAGAAACTAACCGTAAGTTTAAAAATCAATGGAAAGCACAGTTTTTAAATGCTGGTATTCCATGGAAAGAAGATTACTGGATTAACAATCGATTTGTTACGCTTGCATATTATTCATTGGTAGATATGAAAGTGACAGCACCTGTAGCAGGAGAATACCACGACGAGATTGCTTGGTTCGATTTTGCTGACTTGCCAGAAATGTGGATGGACCATAAATCTATAGCCATGGAAGCTAGAAATAGATTAAAGGATGATATTAAACGTGAGCATATTGTCTATAATTTACTTCCAAAGCAGTTTACTATGCCAGATTTACACCAGCTACATCAAGATATTTTGGAGCAAGAAGTTGAAAGAAGCAGGTTCCAAAAAAAGATGTTGGGCACAGGTATTTTTGAGCGTTTACCCAAATTGCAAAAAGAAACTCCGGGTAGAAATCCTTATTTATATCAAATAAAAGAGTAAATGATATTTCGTGGAAAAATACATTTTTCCCATTATTTATTGGGTGAAATTATCATTTTTGTAAATTGCTGCTGATTGAAGCAATGGTTATTTGTATTTATTATTTGTAAAGGCATTTATAAATCACTAATTTTCTATATAGATTAAGTAGTTGTTGCTTTAAAAATCACAAGCAATAAGTTAATTAAACATGGAAATGAGCGCTAATATCGAACCGGAAGAAGGGAAGTCACTTTCTAATAACCTGAAGAAAGGTGATATTAATGCACTTAAAGAAATTTATCTTAAACACTACGATAAATTCTTGAGCATTTCTATTGCTTTCTTAAAATCTAAACCAGAAGCGGAAGATGTGTTGCACGAAGCCTTTATGAAGTTTTGGGAAAAAAGGCATATGCTCAAAGATGATAGCGATTACCAAAACTACCTTTTTATTATTCTTAGAAACCAGCTTGTAAGTGCAGTGAGAACCAAAGCGAAAGTGGTTTTAAAAGAAGACTTCAACATGCTAAATCTTAGTGCTTCTTCAACAGAAAGCTGGTTAGAACACAAAGAGCTTTCTAAAACACTAGAGCAAGCCATAGACAAATTGCCTCCAAAACGAAAAGTTGTTTTTAACCTCAAAAGGCAAGACGGACTTACCAACCAACAAATCTCTGAAAAACTGGGTATCTCCACCCAAATGGTTGAAAAACAATTGAAATTAGCCAAGCAATCTATCACAGAATATTTACAGTTGCATGGTGAAATCTCACTTATATCAATACTCTTATTTCAAATAATTTTTATTTAAAAAACGGCTCTCAGTTCATTCTAGAGCTATTTCTGAAAAATATTTAATTTTTTTTTCAATATGGAGGTTGGGTAAAGACCCACCTAAACCGTATTTACCCCAAATCGAATTTATAGAACCTGATATAGGCTTAGCAAAAAAGCAGATTAACATTTTTCAATAATGAACGGAAAAGAACTTGAACATCAACTAATTAAAAGGTATTTAGCAGATGAATGTACATCTGAAGAAATACTTGAGGTTCATAAATGGATTGCAGCTAATGAAAACGAAGAAGCATTAAAATCGCTCATAGACGATTTACTCAATCATAAAAATAGTGAAACTGAGATAGCACCTAATCGAGATAAAGAACTTCTCTGGCAAAGTATAGAGCAAGACATTAATCGTAAGCAATTTGAAGTAAATAAACCAGCAGCAGAAAATCAACCAAAAGCAATTAATCCAATTTTCACCTTTAGCAAAGTTGCGGCTGCTATTGTCTTGTTGTTAGGTGTATTTAGTGTGCTGTATTTTTATAATAATGAAGAAAAAATAGAGCAACCAATAGCTAAAGTATTTTCAGAAATATCTACAGTTTCTGGCCAGAAGAAGAACATAACACTGCCAGATGGAACCAAAGTGATATTGAATAGCTCATCTTCTATTTCATTTGAAAAAGAATTCTTAAAATCTAATGAGAGAAGAATCACTTTAAAAGGTGAAGCTTATTTCGATGTGACAAAGAATAAATCTAAACCTTTTATTGTAAACACCAATGGTGTGGAAACGAAAGTGTTAGGTACTTCCTTTAATGTAAGACTAGACAGTAACAAAGTATACATTGCGCTTGTGGAAGGAAGAGTAGAAATGAAAAATCAGAAAAATATTATTGAGCTTACTCCAGACGAAATGGGCATCGCAGATGTATCTGAAAATAGCTTGTATAAAACTTATTTTGATGTACAAGAAATTACAGGTTGGAAAGACGGCAAGCTTGTGTTTAAAGATGCTAACTATAATGAGGTGATGCTAAGATTACAAAAATGGTATGGTGTTGAATTCAAGCAAAAGGGTAAAACTCCAATCGGAACAATTAATACGATATACGATAATATAAGCCTTTCAGAAGTATTATTAGGCTTAAGTTTTACTTATAATTTTGACTATACAATTAATAAAGATAAAGTTGATATTATTCTAAAATAAAGAAAATGAAAACAATGAACAGCAGTTGAATTAAGCCTCCAAAAAAAACCTGGAACCTAGAGAAACTTGTGGGGAGTGCCCTCTAACATTCCAGGATAGTATTTTAAACTTCTTGTAAAATTTAAAACCTAGTAAAAATATGAAATTGAAATTACTAAGGCAAATCATTATTATGTCTAAATTTTCGCTATATGGCTTGTTTTTGCAGTGCTTGTTTGCAAGTTTATTACTTGCAAATGCTGGCAACGGGCAATCTGTAAGTCTAGATAAAATCTATGTTAGCTTACCTTCTGATGAACAACAGGTAATGCTTACAATTAAAGAGCTACAAGCTCAAACTGCATTCGAATTTGTCTATTTAAATAACCTTGTCGAATACAGAGATGTGGTAATAGATTATAGTGCTACTAATAACTCTGTAGGTAATATTTTAAGAGATATTTCTAAAGGTACAGGTTTACACTTTAAGCGAGTAAATGATAAGATTTACATTCGAAAAGGTGAATTTAAACAACGGTTAGAAGAAAAATATGAGGATACAGACCCTGTACAATTTAAAGTTTCAGGTACTGTAACTTCTAGTGAAGATGGAGAACCTTTGCCCGGTGTTAGTATCTTAATTAAAGGCAGTACAACAGGTACCACTACAGACTTTGATGGTAAATACTCTCTAAATGTCTCTCCTGATGCGATTTTACAATACAGCTATATTGGTTTTGTAACGCAAGAAATAGCAGTAAATAATCTGAGTGAAATCAACATGTCTTTAGAGCCAGATTTGGAGCAGCTCGAAGAAGTGGTAGTAATTGGATATGGAACCCAGAAAAAAGAAACCTTAACAGGTTCTATTGTTTCTACTGGAGGTGATAATCTTAGAAAAGTGCCAGAAACAAATATTGCCAATACGCTTATAGGTAGATTACCGGGCTTAATTACCAACAACCGCGCTGGTGAACCTGGTTATGAAAATACAGAAATTCTTATTAGAGGTAGAAGTACATTTGGCGATAACAGTCCATTAATTGTAGTAGATGGCGTTGCAAACCGTGCTGGTGGACTTAGTAACATCGATGCGAATGATATTGAAAGCATTACTGTATTAAAAGATGCTTCTGCGGCAATTTATGGCGCTCAGGCTGCGAATGGAGTTATTTTGGTAACTACCAGAAGAGGTAAAAGTGGTAAAACAGAGGTAAGATTAACCACCAACTTCGGTATAAGAAAACCTACTGTAATCCCAGAAATGCTCAACTCAGCAGATTACGCTGTAGCACTCAACGAGATCGAAACTGAAATTTATGGTCGTAATCCTTTATATACTGATGAGCAAATTCAGTTATTCCGCGATGGTTCAGACCCAACGAATTACTCAAATGTAAACTGGATAAACGAAACTCTTCGAGATTATGCACCACAAATGCAACATAACTTATCCGTAAGCGGAGGAACAGATAAAGTGAAATATTTTGTATCGTCTGGTTATCAATATCAAGATAATTACTACAGAAACAGTGCAAGTAATTATAAGCAATATAACCTTCGCTCTAACATAGATATGCAGGTAAATGATTACCTGAAAATCTATACCAACATCTCACTGAGACAAGAAGATAGAAACTCACCGCATTATGGTTCCGAAGATATCTGGCGCTATTTGGTTAAAGGAGACCCAAGAGTAAACATTGTTTGGCCAGATAACGGCTTACCAGTTTTAGCTTCTCAAGATAACTTTAATCCGTTTACTGCGGTGGATGGCTCAATGGGATATCAGCAAAGTAAACGCAGTTATTTAAATGCTGACTTAGGTGTAAACCTAGATTTATCATTCATTACAGAAGGTTTGGCTATTGATGGAGGTCTTTTTGTAGATCGCGGAGATCATTTTTACAAGCACTTCGAAAAAGCATTTTATCTATATGGTTACAACAGCAACACTGGTGAGTATTTCCCTAGAAAATATGGCCCAAACAATGCTTCTCTAAACGAGAATATGGATAGGTCTCTCGGTATCACTGCCAGAACTAAACTGAGCTATAAGCATTCGTTTAATGATGTACATAATGTTTCTGCCTTTATTGCTTACGAACAATACGAAAGCAACTACGATTACCTTTGGGCAAAAAGACAAGATTATGTTTCTACCATTGTAGACCAAATTTTTGCTGGTGACCAACAAACGAGCTTAAACGATGGCTACGCTACAGAAACAGGTAGAGTAAACTATTTTGGACGTGCAGATTATACTTACAAAGATAAATACTTAGTACAATTTAACTGGAGATACGATGGTTCTCAAAACTTTCCTAAAGAGAATAGATTTGGTTTCTTCCCGGGAGCTTCAGTTGGTTGGGTAGTTTCTGAAGAAGACTTCTGGAAAAGTAACTTATCATTTATCGAGTTCTTCAAATTTAAAGGCTCTTGGGGGCAAATGGGTAATGATAAAATCGCTCAGTATCAGTATTTAACTACTTATACTTTTGGTAACAATGCAACTTTAGGTGGCAATAGCCCTTCACCACAAACAGGTATAAGACAAGTTCGTACAGCTAACCCTAATGTTTCTTGGGAAGTTGCAACCACTATTAATTTAGGTTTAGAAACTTCATTCTTAGATCATTTCAGTTTTGACCTTGACTTATTTAAAACAAAACGGACTGATATTTTATACAGTGGTATCTCTTATGTGCCAGATTATGCTGGGCTATCATTACCTGCTGAAAATATTGCTGAGGCAGAAACAAAAGGCTTCGAAGCTGTTTTAGGATACAACAACACTTTTGGCAAATTCAATTTTATGGCAAGTGGTAATGTGTCTTATGCTAAGAGTAGAATACTTTATTTTGATGAACCAGAAAGCACTTTGGATTGGCAAAAACGCACAGGTCAGGCTTTAGGAGCAGATTGGTTGTTATATGATGAAATCGGCATTTTCCGTACACAAGAAGACCTAGATGCTTATCCTCATTTGAGCAATGCTAAAGTTGGAGATTTGATTTTCCGTGATACCAACGAAGATGGAGTAATTGATGGAAATGACATGATTCGCCCAAATAAAACCACTACTCCAGAAATAGTTTATGGTGTAAATCTAGGTGTGAGCTATGGCAATTGGGATTTAAGTATGTTATGGCAAGGTGCTACGAATGTTTGGCAATATGTATTTTTTGAATCAGGTAGTATTGGCAACTTTACACAAGACTACTTCGATAATCGCTGGACATCTGATAACATCAATGCAGATTATCCAAGAATCTACGACAGACAAGTAACATCATCAGCTCAAAAGAATACATTCTGGTTAAATGATGCTACCTACCTACGTCTTAAAAACATCCAGCTTGCTTATTCAATGCCAGAAAAAATCATGAATGTTTTGCCATTTAGCCAAGCTCGTTTTTATACCAGTGCTTCTAATTTATTGACTTTTACCAAATTAAAAAATGTAGACCCAGAAACCACTGAGGGAGGACAAGGATTTGCTGCATGGAGTACCCCTCAATCTAAGGTAATCAACTTTGGTATGAATCTAACTTTCTAAATTGAACACAAATATGAAAAAGATAAAAATATTACTAACAGGGCTTTTATTCGTATTTATAAGCTCTTGCGATAGAGATGCAATTTTAGACAAGTCTCCACTAACAGAAATATCTGAGCAAGATGTTTGGGAAGACCCGAATCTTGTAGAATCTTTTGTAAATGCTCGCTATAGTGCGATTGGTCATGGTTGGGCAGAATCGTGGCAAAGTTCAGTGGTAGACGAAACTTACCTCACTTGGTCTCGTGGTTGTGAGCCACTCACTCAAGGTTATGTAAACCCAGCTGATTTGGGTAGAATGAATGGTGCTTGGTGGGGTTGGGATAACCGCGCTTGGTCTACCATTTGGAATAATATAAGTAACTGTAATCTATTTTTTGAAAGAGTAGAAGCGGTTGAATTTAGCGATGAAGATGCAAAAAATAGATTAATAGGAGAAGTTACTTTTATTAGAGCGCTCATGTATTTCGATCTAGTTTCAAGATGGGGAGGTGTGCCAATTATTACAAAAGCCTACACATTAAATGATAGAGAAGAATTTTTGAGTGTTGCCAGAGATACTTACGAAGACAATGTAAATTTTATAGTTTCAGAATGTGATAAAGCAGCATCATTACTTCCAGACAATTATTCTGGTGGTGATGTGGGTAGAGCTACAAGAATTGCTGCTTTAGCGCTCAAATCTAGAATGTTATTGTACGCAGCAAGCCCATTAATGAACCCTGGAACAAGCGAATTAGTAGGTTATGCTTCTGCCGATGCTTCTAGATGGAGCTTAGCTGAAGATGCAGCTAAAGCTTGTATCGATGCTGCAATAAACAGCGGATATGCTTTGTATAATCAATACGGAGATGTAAAGACAAACTACACCCAGTTATTTTTAGACGGAGGTAACAGCGAAGTAATTTTTGATAGACAAGGTGGTGCAAGTGCAGATGGTATCAACTTATCTTACCTAGATCAATCTAACGGGCCTAATGGCTATGGGCAATGGGGTGGAAATACACCAATATCTGAACTAGTAGACGATTTCGAAATGGCTGATGGAACAAAGTTCGATTGGAACAATCCTGAACACAGTGCAGACCCATACGCAAACCGCGACCCACGTTTGTATGCATCAGTGCTTTCTGATGGAGATACTTGGAAAGATCGCAACGTAGAAACTTATCTAATTGCTGATGCTTCTGGTGAAATAACCGGAGGTGGGCAAGATACTAAATATGGTCAAGATAACTGGAATACAAGCAAGTCTGGCTACAACATTAGAAAATTTTTGGACGAGAATTATGTGACTAACAGTTGGAATTTCCCAACTACCAAAAACTGGATTTGGTTTCGCCTAGGTGAGCAATATTTAAATTATGCCGAAGCCCTTTACATGCAAGGTAAAGAAACAGAAGCCAAAGATGCTTTAAATGTAATTAGAAACCGTGCTCAAATGCCAGAGGTAACAGATTCTGGTGCTGACCTTTGGGATCGAATAGTAAATGAGCGTCGAGTAGAATTATGTTTCGAGGAGCATCGCTACTACGATGTACGCAGATGGAAGATTGCCGAAGATGTATTAAACAGAGATGCTACAGGAGTAGAGGTAGTTTTACATCCTGATGGCACAAAAACTTATACACCAGGAATTCTTGTTGAACAGCGTACTTTTAATGCTCCAGCAATGTATTGGTTACCAATTCCGATAGGAGAAACCAATAAAAACGTGAATTTAGAGCAAAATCCGGGGTATTAGTGGGAAATGCATTATAAATTTAAAACCCGGGAATAATCTCGGGTTTTTAAATGGATTTTCAACCAGAATACAAACTTTAAATATTAGATAGAGAAATATGAAATCAAACAGTTTTTTACTAATCTTTTTATTATTCCTTCCATTTGCTTGTACGCAAAAACAAACTCAGACTGAAACTGAAGAGACTCAGGATATTCCTGCAAAAAATGTCAGTTTTAAAGACTGGGCTCAAACTCCTCCAATGGGTTGGAATAGCTGGGATTGCTACGGACCTACAGTGAAAGAGGAAGAAATAAAAGCCAATGCAGATTATATGGCTGAAAATCTGAAAAATTATGGTTGGGAATATGTTGTGGTTGATATCAGATGGTTTGTAGAAAACACGAAATCTCATGGTTACAATCAAACTGATCCCATCTATGTATTAGATGAATATGGTAGATATCTCCCTGCTGAAAATAGATTCCCTTCTGCTGCAAATGGCAATGGTTTTAAAGCGCTAGCAGATTATGTGCACCAAAAAGGATTGAAATTCGGTATCCATATTATGCGTGGAGTACCAACTCAAGCAGTAGAAAAGAAGCTTCCAATTAAAGGAACTGAGGGCATCACTGCTGATCAAATTTACTCAGAAGAAAACCAATGTAAGTGGTTAAGAGACAACTACACCATAGTTGCTAGTCAGCCAGGTGCACAAGAATATTACAATTCAATCTTTGAGCTATATGCAGATTGGGGAGTAGATTTTATTAAGATAGACGACCTTTCAGCACCAATTTATCATAAAGATGAAATCGAATTAATTCGCAATGCCATTTCTAATTGCGGTCGCGAGATTGTATTGAGTACTTCACCGGGAGCGACTCCAGTAGAATCTGCAGACCATGTAAGCGAATATGCCAACATGTGGAGAATGGTAAATGATGTTTGGGATAGCTGGTGGCACATTAGACATTTATTTGAAGTGAGTCAAGATTGGTACAGCTACATCAAACCGGGAACTTGGCCAGACTGCGACATGATTCCGCTAGGTAGATTATCAATCAGAGGAGAAGTAGGTGATGATAGAATGACCAACTTGACAAAAGACGAGCAATATACCCTAATGTCTTTGTTCACTATTTTCCGTTCGCCTCTATTTTTTGGTGGAGACTTGCCAAGCAACGACGAGTTTACTTTGTCGCTTTTAACCAACAAAGAGGTGTTAAAAATGCATTCAGCAAGTGAAGATGTAAAACAGTTATATTTTAAAGATGATAAAGTAGCGATTACATCAAACAGCACCACATCAGACATGAAATACCTTGCTTTGTTTAATTTATCAGATTCAGTTTCACAAAATGTAGATGTGCAGCTTGCTGATCTGAAAGTGGATGGCAAAGTAAAAATCACAAACCTATGGACTGGAGAAGAAGTAGGAGAGTTCGAAACAGCATTCAGCCAAGAATTCCCTTCTCATGCTTCTGGTTTGTATAAATTAGAACCTGTTGAGTAATTTTTAAAAGCATTTAAATACAAAGAAGGTCTTAAATTTATATTTAAGACCTTCTCTGTTTATCATTATAATGCAGCTTTAACTGTCTCAGAAAGAGGTGTAGTTTTTCTTCCTAATAGTGCAGACAATTGTTTTGAATCATCATACAAATCGTCTTTAGAAGCTCCTACATCCCAACCTGCAATCGCATAAGCTAAACCTTCAGGTAAACCTACAGACTTAAGAATTTCTGCATAGTCTTTTTCTGGTAAGTTATTGTAAGGTATGTCTTTACCAGTTTGCTTAGAAATTTCTGCAGCAAGGTCATTTAGCGTGTAGTACTCATCACCTGCAAGTTCGAATACTTTACCTTTATAGCTAGTATCTGTAATTACAATGGCAGCAGCTTCAGCATAGTCAATTCTTGCTGCAGAAGATACTTTACCTTCACCTGCACTTCCTATAAATGCACCTGCTTGTAATGCACCAGCAATTGATCCAGTATAGTTTTCTGTATACCAACCATTTCTTAAAATGGTATAATCGATACCAGATGATTTTAATACTGCTTCTGTTGCTAAATGCTCATCAGCTAAGCTTAAAGAAGATGTATCAGCATGCAACAAACTAGTGTAAACAATCCATTGAATACCCACTTCTTTCGCAGCGTTTACCACGTTAGTGTGTTGTTCTTTTCTTTTACCGACTTCGCTACCAGAAATTAATAAAAGATGATCGATACCTTTTAAAGATTCAGCCAAAGTTTCAGGTTTGTCGTAATTGAACTCACGTGCTTCAACACCTAATTCAGCAGCTTTTTCTGGGGTACGTACTAAAGCTACAATATCTTCACTTGCTACTCTCTTTTTTAATTCTGCTACTACAAAGTTTCCTAACTGACCTGTAGCTCCTGTTACTCCTATTTTCATCTTATTTTATTTTTATTGATTTCTAAATGTTATTTGATTGCGAAAAGTTTTTTAATTACTTTTGGTAAGTCAAAGGTAAAAAGTTATTGACTGCTTGTCAAGAACTTACGTAGAAGTACAATACTAACCTTGAGGTTACTAATACTGAAAATCAATGAGTTATGACAGAAAATAATTTTGAAAAATTTGGATTGATAGAAGATTGCCCTATTAGAAATGTGCTAGACCGTATTGGAAACAAATGGTCTCTGTTGATACTCTTAACTTTAGAAGAAGGTGAAGTGCTCAGGTTTAATGAGATTCACGGTTACATTACTAGCATCTCTCAAAAAATGTTGAGTGTAACTTTAAAGTCATTAGAAGCAGATGGTTTGGTGAAAAGAACAGTGTATCCGCAAATTCCACCAAAAGTAGAATATGAGCTAACCAGTAGAGCACAGTCGCTTTTGCCCCACATACATAGTCTAGCAAATTGGGCTAATAGCAATATGTCTGATATTATGGTTTCTAGAAAGCAATTTGAGTTGAGCAAGAGGTGATAAATTTCCAATTAAAAGCATAGAAAGTGGAAAAACTATTTTGTTGATAAAATTTGTTCAACAGAATAATTCTAGATGATTACATGTATTCACTGAGATACAAGTATTCCCGATCTGGAACAAAATCCGGCTTGGTAGATAAATTTAAGGTTACTAGTTACAGTATTTTGTTAAATTCGTGTGATTGGTAACCTTAATTTGAATTTAACTATCTATATACTTTCTATGCAAAAAATATATTTAAGCTTATTACTATTTACCCTCACAATTCAACAATCAATCTGCCAGAATCAATCTAAGCCAAATGTATTGGTAATCTTAGCAGACGATCTCGGAAGTTTGGATTTGAATTGCTATGGCTCTAAAGATTTAGAAACACCAAACCTCGACAAGCTAGCAAAATCTGGTGTCCGCTTTACACAATTCTATGCGGCAGCTCCTGTTTGTTCTCCATCTCGTGCAGCATTATTAACCGGAAAATCTAACTTGGGTGCTGGCTTACCCGGCAATGTTCCGATCCCCGAAGGTGATCCAGAAGGCAAAGCCGGTTTACCTACAGAAGAGGTAACCATGGCAGAATACTTTAAAGAAGCAGGTTATTCGACAGCTTTAGTGGGAAAATGGCACTTGGGGCACCACAAAGATAAAGTACCCAATTCGCAAGGTTTCGACTACTTCTTTGGTCACCAAAGAGGTTGTATCGATAACTATTCTCATTTCTTTTTCTGGGCTGGACCAAACAAACACGACCTTTACAGAAATAATGAAGAGGTACTTTATCCGGGAGAATATTTTCCAGATTTAATGGTGGATGAAGTTTCTCAAATAATCACTAAAGATGAAAATCCATTCTTTGTTTATTGGGCGATCAACGTTCCGCACTATCCATATCAAGCCACTCCAAAATGGCTAGAACACTACAAAGATTTACCTTCTCCAAGAAAAGAATATGCTGCCTTTGTTTCTACTATGGATGAGCGTGTTGGAGAAGTACTAAATGAATTAGAAAAAGCAGGAAAGAAAGATAATACCATTATCGTATTTCAATCTGACCACGGACATAGCTGCGAAGAGCGTGCTTTTGGCGGTGGTGGAAATGCTGGCCCTTATCGCGGTTGTAAGTTCAGTATGTTTGAAGGAGGTTTGAGAGTCCCTGCTATTATCAGCTATCCAGATAAACTTCCTGCAAATGAAGTAAGAGATCAACTTTGCTCTGAGATGGATTGGCTTCCAACCATTGCTGAATTATCTAACATCAAACTAACTGATAATAAAATAGAAGGTAAGAGTTTGATGCCGATTATCAAATCGAAAAAAGCAGCTACACAACACGAAATAATTAACTGGCAAGTAGGTGGTTACGACGACGCAAAAAATAGTTGGGCTGTAAGAGAAGGTGATTGGAAACTACTTGGGCATCCTAACGATCCTAGTACAAAAACTAAGTTTACAGAAAAAGATGAGCTCTACTTAGTGAACTTAAAAGACGATATTGGAGAGCAAAAGAACGTTGCTGAATCTAACCCAAAGATTGTAGCGAAACTCAAAAAATACCACGAAGACTGGTTAAGCAAAATCAAATCTGATAGAAATATCGATTAAGTTTTTCTGAAATTCTAGATATAAAAGGCTATAGCTAATGGACAAGCTGTAGCCTTTTTCTTTATAAAATTAATCATAATAATTCGCGAAGTTTCAATGCTGAATTAAGCTAAAAACCTTTAACTTTGTAAGTGTATAATATACACTTATTAATTAAGCCTTATACCGATGAAAACAGAAAGAGAGAAAATGCTAGCTTGTGAATCTTATTTTATAAACGATGCAGAGTTAGTAGAGATAAGATATAAAACCCGAGAATTGGTTGATCAATTTAATGCCACTAGTCCGAGAGATACCGAAGATAAGCAGCGAATTCAAGGTGAGATATTTGGAGAAGTAGGGGAGAATGTGCACATTGAAAAGCCGATGAGAATAGATTATGGCATGAATACCAAGCTTGGCAATAATGTTTTTATCAACTTTAATTTTGTGCTATTAGATTGCTGCCCTGTAACTATCGGTGATAATGTTTTTATAGCACCCAATGTATCTATATATACTGCTAGCCATCCGCTAGATTTATTAGAAAGAAAAAAGCATATCGGTTCAGCAAAACCCATTACCATTGGCAACGATGTTTGGATTGGTGGTGATTGTGTCATCCTTCCCGGAGTAACTATTGGAGATGGTTGCACTATTGGCGCAGGAAGTATAATCACCAAAGATATTCCAGCAAATACTTTAGCTATGGGTTCACCTTGCAAAGTGGTGAAGGAGTTGTAGATTTTAAGTCCTGAATCAATTTCAGGACTTAAAAATACTTATTCCAAAATAACAGTAATCACATATTCACCTGATTTTAATTCGGTTTTTCCTGTTTGAATAGCATCTGCTTCGAGCAAATACTTACTTCCATCATTCTTTTTAATAATCTCCACTTGCTCAATATTGTCTTCTGGCAAATGGAAAATAGCAGAGCTTGCAGTAGGAATATTAGTTTCGAATATCAATGTTTTGTCTCCTTCTTTTTTCCAATTAGAGACAATCTCTCCATAAGGAGTGTGGTAATTACATTTTACCCAATCCAAATTTTCTGGCACATAAGGTGACAAAGTAAACTTCTTAAATCCGGGAAGTCCATCGATGGGTTGAATACCTCCGAGCCATCTATAAAACCATTCGGTTACAGTGCCAAACATCGGATGGCAATTGGAGTAAGTGTTGTCACTTTCTTTCCAAGTTTCCCAAATAGTAGTTGCTCCGCGATCTATCATAAATCCCCAACCGGGATATTGAGTGCTGTTTACCATCTTAAATGCATCTTCGATAAAACCAGTTTTAGAAAGGGTTTCCAACATATATTTGGTGCCAAAAATACCCGTATATAAATGCCCTGATGGACCATTTTGCAAAGCACTCATCAAAGAATCTTTAGCAGCAGACATGCTTTCTTCTGGAATTACATCATGATAAATCAATGTAGAAAAAAGCGTTTGTCGGTTAATGTCTTCTTTAATTGGTTGATCCCAAAAGCGAGTTTTTAGACTATCTTTTAATACTTCTGCCAATTGCCCATATTCATTTTCAAGTGCTGTTTCATTCATAAGTTGGGCAAAGGTTTTCATGATCTTTGCACATTGTAAATAATGCGCAGTTCCGGTTAGCTCAACAGGAACTGGTTTTAAAGATTCATGATCGCTCAAACCTTCTCGCACCACACCATCAGGATAAATCCTAGCCACCTTTTGCATCCACTGCTTATCCAATGCATACAATTCTTTCACTAAATCTGTATCACCGTAGTACAAATACAAATAATATTGGGTAACCAGAAAAGCCGATTCCCAACTGATTCCGCAATAACCCAAGCCCACAAATGGAGCTGTATCTACGAATCCAGAATCTTGCAAATTGATCGCATCCACCCAATCGTAAATTGTTTTCTTGTAAAAAGCGTGCATGTCAAAATTGTACATGAACGATTCATTGGTGGCATTTAAATCTCCACCATAGCCAAACTTTTCTCTTGCAGGGCAATCAGATTGTACTGTAACTAAGTTGGAAACAAAAGTTCTGACCGTAGCTTTTTGTATTGAGTTGAGCAAATCAGATGAACTAGCGAAATGATTCTCATTTTGCACATCTGTATTAAAAGCCAAACCTTGGATATCTTGAATCTTAGGTTCATAACTTAAGCCAGAAATCTCCATATATCGATAAGTATGAAAGGTGAAAATGGGACTGTATTCAACTTCTCCATCTTCAGAAAAAATATAAGAATCTGTTTGCCAAGCGACATCTGGTGCACCAGAGCCACCTCGACCTTTCTTTTTAATTTGCCCTGCAACGGTAGTCATTGGGTTGAGGTTGCCATCTTCATATGTTCGCTCACCAAACCTAAAGTTTACTGTATCACCTTTGTACCCATTGAGTTTTATGATATAAGTACCTGTAAAATTAGTACCCATATCAACTAGGTAAACATCTTTTTCAGGGCTTGAAATTTGAGTTGACGTAAACTTGTCTGTAACCTTAACAGGTGGCATAATGGATTTTTGCAATTCACCTCCAGGACCAGCTACTACAACAGAATTTTTCCAATTTGCATCATCAAAATCTGGATTTTGCCAGCCATTAACTTCGAGGTTTGCATCATACACTTCACCTATATAAACACTATTTTTTAAAATTGGGCCAGAAGTATATTTCCAAGTTTCATCAGTTACAATTTCCTTTATTTCTCCATTAGTATCTTTAAGAACAAGCTTGGCAATTACAGCAGGTATACCTGTAGGAAGTGCATTTCTTAGGTTTAAATTTCCCCACATTTTCATGGGTAGCGGATTATAAAAGCCATTGCCAAGTATAATTTCTACACTATTTTTCCCTTGGGCAACTTTATCTGTTACATCATATTCAGCATAGTAAATTCTTTCGCTAAAATCTGTCCATGCGGGGTCAAGCACATTGTCTTCAATGGCTTTACCATCTATACTCACTTTATAATACCCGGCAGCAGTAATAAACAAAGTGGCTGAAGCTACCTCCGTAGAAACATCAAAACTTTTTCGGAAAATAGGGGCGGGATGGTTTTGATAGAAAAGAGAATCGCTATCTGGAAGTTTAGCATCTTGCGAAATCCATTTTGCATTCTCAAGCGGATTTGCTGTTTGGTAGTTTTCTTCTTTTGGGCTGCATGAAACTACTAGCAAAAGTAGCCCTACAACCATGATTTTATATAGCTCCAATGTGGTAAATTATAAAGATTGTTGTCGAGTAAAAACCTTGTTTATTCTCTAAAAATAAGGGTTTAAGCGTATAATTGATACACTTAAACCCTTTATATACAAAAGATTTCTATCTCTACAATCTTTTAAAACTTACTCTGCTTTAGCGCTTTCTTTAGTCGCAGCTTCATAAATTGAATGCAACAAAGTGCCTTCTTCTTTGGTATCGTTGCCAAGCTCCCAGAACATAATTCCACCTAAACCTTTTTCGATGGTATATTCTGTTTTTAATCTAACAGAAACGGTATCATCATAAGAAACCATAATGCTGTCTGTAGCATTGTATAGATATGGTGCTTTGGCTTTTTCATCCCAATAGCGCACATAATTGCTATTTGGCTCAAACTCTTTTCTGATGTGGTGATAAGCACTCCAACCGATATGGATACCACTACTTAACTGATAAAGACCATTGTTTTCTGGTGGAACGCCTTTCCAAGCACGACCATAAAATGCAGAACCAATTACCAATTGTTTTGGGTTAGCTCCTTCTTTAATTAAGAAGTCCACAATTTTTTCGCTTGAACGCGGATTTGGATCTTTCATCCTGCCTGCTTCAAACAAACTATCTAACTGGTTTTGAAAAGGTGTACCTACGATGTCTTCACGATTTACATTGCCAAGTGGCGTATGGTGGCCTGTGTAAATTGAGTTACCATTTACTTGGTCGTAGGTCATAATATTCATGTAGTTAGCATATTTCATTACTTCCGACATCTCGATATTATCGTAGTAGAGTTTCCAACCCGCAGAAGCAAAAGTTAAAGTTTGCGGTCTACCAGTTGAGTCTAAAATCTCTCTCAAACCTTTCATTAATTGCGTAAAATTCTGCTTGTCTTCAGGGCGAGCTTTGGTATTTGCTGCCGGTATCGCCGGATATTCCCAGTCGATATCTAAGCCATCGAGCTTGTATTCTTCCACAAAATCGTACACACTCTTAATAAACTTTTCACGGTTTTCTGGTGTAGAAGCCATATCAGAGAAACCATCTGCTCCCCAACCACCGCAAGCAATCATTACATTTAGTTTGGGGTTACGCTTTTTCTGATCTACTAATTGCTTTAGTTTTTTACCAGCCACTTCTGGGTTTCTAAACTTCATTTCGCCATCTATCACATTGGTAAATGAGTAGATGATGTGTGTAAGTTCTTCAACTGGAATCTTTTCCGGTTGGTAGTCTTTTTCTGGTACGTAATAGGCCATTACAACAACTTGTGGATCTGATTTAGAATCTGTAACCGTTGTTTCCTCTGGCTTTTCATGCGAGCATGAAAAAATAGATAGTGCTAATAGTAAAAGGATTAACCTTGTCATGTCAATAATTTATAAGCTCATTTAAATTGTTAAAAATGCTAAGTTACTAATCAAAATCAGAAAAGAAATTTATATCTGCTTTCTAAATTTTGTATTTCCTGCTAGCTCTTCACAAGATCACATTAACTAATGAAAACACTGCATAACATCGATTAACTAAAAGCAAAACCTGCTTTTTTTACATTTGTATCTATCTATTATACAGTCTTACAGCAAGCTATTCTGTAGATTGTTTTACATCATTCACTCAGAAAAATGAAAGCATATTTAGTAATTATTGGCTTGTTGTTAACTGTTTCAACGCTATCTGCTCAAAGTACAAAAGACTGTAAGAAGGTTTTAAATAAGGAAATTTCTTTTGAAGAAACTGAAGCGAATGCTCAAGAAATTCGTGAGAATGTAGAATTAATGTTGAGTTGCGATTTCGACGAATTAGATGCAGAAATATTTATGGATGTAAGTGATAATAATTTGTCTTTACTAACTCAAGCATTATTGTTTTTAAATGTGGATGCTACCGATGAAAACCCGGTAACATATGGTGATTTGAGAGATTTCTTATTGGAGCAGAAAAATAGTGATTTTTTTATAGCTTACAAGAAACAGTTGATGGCTAAAATTGAACTATCTCACAAAAATGCAGATATAGAAAACTGGCCAATTGATAAAGAACTTTTAAAAGAAATGGGGCTTGAAACTGAGCAAATTGAAGTGATTAAAAAAATTGTGAATAATAACCCCAAAAAGCCGTATACAGAAATTTTTGCGATTTATGTAGATGCTTTAAGCTTAGAAAGTAAAAGATAACCTAGGCTACTTAAGCATTTAATTACTAAGAATTTTTAGGGATTAATTTCTTTCAAATATAAGGAAGGAATTAATCCCTTTTTTTGATACCAAATCTTCGATTTTAGCCAATATTTAGTGATTTTTACTTAGTTTTATGCAAAAAAACCAGCTATAAAAATGCAGAAATTACTCTTTTTTGCCTTAGTATTTCTTTTATTTAACTGCACTGAAGATAAAATTGAAACTAAACACTTTGTAAAGGTTGATATTAATGCGGAGGTGAATCAAAACTTGCCACAATTAAAAAATGTATCATTAAAACCTTTAGAAACCCAAGATGAAAGCATATTCGCAACCATTATTAATGTAGAGTATTTTAAAGGTAAAATCTATGTACTCGATGGATTTTCGACTAAATCACTTTTGGCTTTTTCAGAAAATGGACAATTCATCAACAAAACCAGACAAGGAAAAGGAATTGGGGAAATGATAAAACCATTTGCTTTTTACATAGACAAAAAAGAAGAAGTTATTTTGGTTTGGGATGAAGTGCAAAGCACTATGTTTACTTATGATTTAGACTTAAAATATATTTCTCAGAAAAAAAGTGAAATTCAGTATCCAATGCTATTGGAATTTGCCAAAATGGATAATAATAAAATAATTGCAAGAACGCATGACTTAATATCAGAAAAGCAACAAGAGTATGTATTCAAATTATATACTTCTGATTTTGGTGAAGTCGAAAATACCTATTTAGAAGATTTCAAATACTTTCACCAAATAGGACTTAGTAAATCAATTTCAAGTAACAAAAATCCTTACTTAATATCTGCATTTGACTACAATATCTATCAATTAGTTGATAACAAATTAAAGAGTGAATTTTACTTTGATTTTGGTAAATACAAACTTGTTAGAGAAGAGTTGGAAGATGAAAAAAATGGGAATAAACATCGCGAATTATTAGAACAAGGGAAAAGAGTTTCTTCACTGCATACAATACAACTCAGTCAAAATTATCTGTCGTTTAAAGTTTTCTATAAACTAGAGCCTATCTATTATTTGCAATCACTTAACCAAGATAACCTTTACAGGTTAAATGATTATTTTGAGAATGGAATGCTACCTAAGTGTGATATACAATCCCTAGTAAATGGCGATACTTTTCTAGCTTTTGTAAATCCAGATGATTTAATTGCTTTCCAAGAAAAAACAGGGCAAAAGCTTTTTGAAGGTGAAATTAATTCGAACCAGAACCCATTTATCTTAACCTTTAGCTTATAAACTTAACTTTTGGAGATAAACTGTGAGAGTAATAACTTAGCAAGGCTTTTAATTGCAGCAGCTATTTACAACCTTTCCCTTAACAAACACCTATTATCAAATTAATTTTTAGGGTTCCTTTTTATGTCTAAAATTCAACTATTCATATGTTTGTTTATCTTCATTTTCTGCAAAGGATACGGACAGGAGGAAACTGAATTTATTCATATCACTAAAAATAAAGGCTTGCCTGATGCAAGAGTAAATACCCTTTTGCAAGACAAACATGGCTTTATTTGGGTGGGTACCAGATTAGGTGTGAGCCGTTACGATGGTTATGCGTTTGAAACAATGGATTTTGCCAAACAAAAACCGGTTTTCAATGTGGTTAAAAGTATCCAATCTATGTTTGAAGACAGCAAAGGCAGAATCTGGATTGGTGGTCAGGCTTGTGGCTTATATCAATACAACTACAATACAGGTATTTACACCCGATTTTTAGAGAGTGATTCACTAGGTTTATTAAGCAATACCATTAATTCCGTCGTAGAAGACAAAAACAATAATATTTGGATTGGCACTACTAGAGGTGGTTTGTTTAAGTTCGATGAGCAAACGAAAAGCTTTATTGCATATCCAATTGAGTTGGCACAAACTTTACAGTCTCAAGACATATTCTCTATTTGTGTAGATCCGCAAAACCGATTATGGCTTGGAACCGAAAATGCACTTTACTATCTAGAAGAAGATAGGAAAACCTTCCATAAAGTTTTAGATCAAAATAGCCATCCAGAACATGTTTTGGGAGGCATTATAAAAATAAAACAAAGTACCAACGGAAGCTTGTGGTTGGGTACGGGTAGAGGAGGAGTTATTAAATATGAACCTCCAACCAAGCAGATTACAAACTTTACGCATCAACCAAATAATACTGAAAGTTTGAGCTCCAATGTGGTGCTCGATATTTTTATAGATAGTTCAGATAATCTTTGGGTCGGCACAGACGGTGGTGGACTTAATAAGCTGAAAAAAGACGAATCGGGCTTCGAAACATATCTACATAACAAATACATTCCATCTTCTATTAGTAGCAACTCGGTAATTTCCATTATGGAAGACCGACAAGGCAATCTCTGGTTCGGTAACAATTTTGGTGGCATAAACTTCCTTCAAAAGCAAAATACAGACATTGCCTATCACTATGGTTCGCTTGACCATTTTCCTACGCGAGTCTTATCGATTTTAGTAGATAGTAACGGTGATACTTGGATTGGAACAGACGGAAATGGGCTTAATTATTTCCCAGCAAATAGTAAAAACTCGAAAACCTTCAGTAGAAATCCACAGGTAAAAAATAGCATTTCTGGTAATTACATCCAGCATTTAATAGAAGATTCAAAAGGAGATATTTGGATTGCTACTTACGATAATGGACTTTGTGTACTAAAAGCTGATCGTAAAACCTTTGTTTCAGTAAATGAAAAATTGAGAAATAAAGGTGTAAATATTGGCAGTGATGTAAGGAATATTTTTCAGGATTCGAAAAAACAGATTTGGATAGCCAGTGATCTAGGTTTGTTTATAACTGATGAAAATTTTAACCTAATAAATGAATTCCCATACAGTAAATCACAACTCGATTGCGAGATTATTGTAGAAATCTTTGAAGATAAAGCGCATAACTTGTGGCTCGGTAGCATAGAAGGAGGGCTATTTCTTTATCAAGGAAATGGGCAATTTAAAAACTACAAGAATGAAGTAAACAATCCGAGTACGATTTGTAGTAACCGTATTTGTACCATCAATCAAGCTCCCAATGGCGATATATGGATTGGCAGTTACAATCGCGGTTTGAGTATTCTCGATACAGAAACTCAATCTTTCACCTATCTGGGTATGGAAGAGGGCTTACCAAGTTATGAGATTGAAGCCATTTTGTTTGACGAAGATGGAAACGCATGGATTAGCACCAACAACGGATTGGCAAAATATAATGCTGATACCAAAAAAATTGATGTATTCTATAAATCATCAGGCTTACAAAGCGAAAACTTTATAAAGAGAGCGAGTTACAAAACTGATGATGGTAGGCTGTATTTTGGTGGAGTTGATGGCTATAATATATTTTCACCATCAAATATGGTGTTGGAGAACAAAGAGCCAAACCTCCTTTTTTCAGGATTCAAAATCTTGAACCAACCTGCTGAAATTGGAGAAGATAAACCTTTAAAAGAATCCATTGAGGTAGCAAAAGAAATTAACTTAGCACACGATCAATCATCTTTTACTTTTGATTATACCAGTTTAGATGATCTGCCAAATCCCAACTTTGATTTTGCTTACAGGCTTTATCCTTTTCAAAATGAGTGGCAACATGTGGGCAAAGAGAGAACTGCCAACTTCACAAACATTCCTCCGGGAAATTACTCTTTTCAAGTAATTGCTTCTGATGGTGTAAAGCAGTGGGATGAGTATCCTTTAAAAATCGATCTTACTATTTCAAAGCCAATTTGGGCCACCAATTGGGCATTTTTAATCTACTTTACAGTTGGCATTACGGTACTGCTTTTATCTTACAGATATGTGTTTTTATGGTCTAAACTCAAGAGTAATTTAAAGTTCGAAAAGATTTCTAGAGAGAAAGAAAAGGAAGTGAATCAGATGAAACTTAACTTCTTTACCAAGATTTCTCATGAGATTAGAACGCCATTAACTTTGATAATGGGCCCGATTGATAACATTATGGAGATGACTCATGAAAACCCGAAAGTGCTTAGTTAT
>PBYL01000108.1 GCA_002729595.1 Thalassovita sp.
AGCTTTTCTTTTTGTGTTTGATTTGAGTTTACATACGATTCATATTCGGCATAGAAAGAAAAATAATGCTGATTTAAATCATATCAATCTTTCAATAAATAGTGATGGTCTAAGAATGTATTTTTAACTTTGCAGCTGAAATTTTGATTTTGAACCATCTAACAGAATAATATATGTCTTTCGAGCCAACTATGGATTTTGTGAAAACCCTTTCAACTTCTGTTGAAAATAAGGATGCAAAAAACATAAAGGCTTTTCTGAAAGAATTACACGCTGCAGATATTTCTATCATCCTCGATAGAATGGAGGCAGATGAATGCCGATACATCCTCAGTCTTCTAGATAAAAATATTGGTGCCGACGTAATAAGTGAGCTGGAAGAAGATACCCAAAGGGAATTTTTAAAGGGTTTTAGTCCAGAAGAACTGGCAGAATACATGGATTTTACAGATTCTGATGATGCTGCCGATATTCTAAACAGACTTCCTGTAAAGATGAAGGAGGAGGTAATTGCCTCCATGAAGAACAAAGAAAAGGTTGCGCACATTACCGATCTTCTTAAATATAACGAAGACTGTGCAGGTGGTCTAATGGCAAAAGAGTTGATTAGAGCAAATATCAACTGGGACATTAAACAATGTATTGAGGAGATTAGAAGACAGACCAAAAATGTAGAGAAAATCTTTACTGTATACGTGATTGATGACCAAGGCATGTTAAAGGGTAGGGTTTCTTTAAAGAAGATTATTCTGTCTACTGATGAAACCAAAATAAAAGATATTTGCGTACCTGAGCTACACTTGGTACAGACTTATTACGAAAAAGAAGAAGTGGCTGACATCATGCAGAAGTATGACTTGGAAGCTGTGCCTGTAGTGAATATGCAAGGTAAATTACTCGGCAGAATTACCATTGATGATATTGTTGACGTAATTACCGAACAAGCAGAGATGAACCAACAAATGATGTCTGGTATCTCTGAAAATGTAGAGGAAGATGATACAGTTTGGATGCTTTCCAGAGCGCGTTTGCCATGGTTACTAATCGGTATGATGGGAGGTTTATTGGGAGCACAACTCATGGGCTTTTTTGAAGGCGATCTAGAACTTGTTCCTGCCATGGCATTCTTTATCCCGCTTATTACTGCAACTGGTGGTAATGTGGGTATTCAATCTTCGACTTTGGTGGTTCAGGCTTTGGCAAACCCCGCAGCTATGTTAGGAAGTTCAGCGGCTGAAAGGTTAATTAAAGTGCTTTCTGTAGCAGTCATAAATGGAATGGCGATTTCATCAGTCGTGTTTTGCTTTATCTTCTTCTTTCAGGGAATTGATCTGGCGATAATTGTTTCCATTGCATTGTTCTGCGTAGTGATGTTGGCATCTTTAATGGGAACCATCACACCACTTTTCTTAAACAAATTAGGTATCAATCCTGCATTGGCTTCTGGGCCATTTATCACCACTGCTAATGATTTATTAGGCTTAGCTGTTTATTTCGTGATAGCTAGAATGCTATTGAGCTCTATCTAAACTTTCATTCCTCTGTATAGCTTTAGGTACCAAGTATATAAAGTGTTTACTTTTACCCTCATTCCTGCTAATATGTGAAATAGTTTATCTTGCCAATTTGGTTTGTTAAACGATTTTAGAAAGTAATAATAAGCTTCACATATTTCGAAATTCTCTGTTAAAAAGGCGAGTTTTAAATGGTATCTCACAGAGATGCTGAGAGCCGTATTTTCTTCATTTGTTTTGTTCAAATCTAAGGCTTTGTTGCAAACATTTAATGTGGAAATCAAATGCTTATTGAGCCTTTTCTTATAAAATCCGGTTCCTTGTGACGCTGCTACAACTCTTTTTTTCGTGAGGATTTCGTTAAGGAAATAGTAATTATATTTTCTGCCAGACCGTACCCAAAAGTCATAATCTTCATAACTAAGAGATTCATCATAACCACCTAATTCATCTAGTACTTTTTTACGCATCATCATAGTAGGAGAGGATAATATCATTCTTTTTATTAGGTGGATGTAAATATCTCCTGAAGGTACATTTTCGATGAGTTTGCCAGTTGGGTTTCTTTTGTAAAATGTCTTGGTTATTTTTCCTTCTTCGTCAATCAAATAAGCATCTGTAAAAACTACTGCGTATTCTTCAGAAATACTTTCAAACGTTTCAACCTGCTTAGTTATCCTATTTGGCAACAATATATCATCTGCTGCTAGATCAATTATATACTTTCCTTTAGCGATTGCTAATCCCTTATTAAAAGCAGCACAATTACCTAAGTTTGTTTCTAGAGGTATAAAAGTGATTTGTGGATGGCTCTGAATAAAATCACGGATTACTTCTTGGCTGTTATCAGTACTTGCATCATCAATTACAATTAATTCAATTTCTGAATAACTTTGAGCCAGTACTGAATTCATACTTTCCAGTACATATTTTTGATGGTTAAAACACAAACAAATTACTGTAACTAATGGTAATGATGACGAGGGTTGAGCCACAACTTGAAAAAATATTAAAGATTGATATTAAAAAATGAGTATCCAATTAAATACAAACACAAATCAAAATATACCATTGCACTATCAAAAAGGAAAATTCTTTAAACCTGCGGTTATTTTTCTAATTGCCCTGTATTTTTTTGGTTTTTTAGGAATGCATGTGCCGATAATGAATGAGTATATGCAAAAACTCACACCTTTTGAGAGTTTTATTTCCCTTACACCATTAAATCTAATACTTACTTCAGCCATGTTGCTTTATTTCCATAAAGACTGGAATTGGCAGTTTTTTGTGTATCTAATTGCAGCAATGCTCATAGGTTTTTTTGCCGAAGTAGCAGGAGTAGCGACAGGCGTTATTTTTGGCGAATATGCTTATGGGGCTACTTTAGGTTGGAAGCTCTTGGACGTTCCGTTGGTGATTGGGCTCAATTGGTTTTTACTTTCTTATGTGTGTAGCAGTTTAATGTTTGGTATTTCTTCAAACATATACATGAGAACAATGGCGGCATCTTTACTAATGGTAATACTAGATTTGCTAATCGAGCCTGTTGCAATAAAATATGATTTCTGGACTTGGGCTGGAAATGAAATTCCCCTGCAAAACTATTTGGCTTGGTATCTTATCGGATTAATTCCCTGTTTCTTATTTTACTATTTAGATTTTAAAAAGCAGAATCTGTTTGCTGTTTATGTTTTTGCAGCTCAGCTTATTTTCTTTTTCTTAAATAACTTATTCATTTAGTTGCATAAAAAAGCCTTGCTGAAATAAATATTCAACAAGGCTTTTTAAGAAGTTTCATTTGACTAAGTAGTCATAATTTCAACTACTTTCATAGCAACAGCCACGTCTCCTTCAATTTTCAAGTTACCCTCCATCATGGCTTCAATAGGGTTTAGTTGACCAGCAAGAAAAGCTCTAGCATCGTCCATACTTACGTGTATTTCGCATGCAGCTTCTTTGTCTTCGTTTGAAACTACGCTAGGTTCAACAGTGCCATCAATAAAAATAACACCTTCTTCAAAAACAAACTTTAATGTACTTCCTAAGCTAGGTTTCGAAGCTACAATTTCTTTTACTTTCTCAGTAAAACTATTTAATTCCATAATTAATAAACTGATTAAAATGATAGATTTTTACTGGTTCTAATCTTTATCTTCTGTTAGAATAATTTGCTTGCAAAGGTCTTAATTTTAAGCAAAAACTCTTTAAAACAAAGGGTAAATTTATATCAAAATCTAAATGATACCAAAACGCTTTTGATATGGATTAAAAAAACTAATGAGATGCTTAAAAACACATCAAAATGCTTTATTTTTCCTAAATAGTTAGATTATGATTAATTCTTTAACCAGAATGAGATTCTAATGTTAATAGAAAACATTATAGTTAGCTTAAACTTTTGAAGTTTTGTGTTAACTTTCAACTAGCAGAATACTGAAAAAACTATATGAGGGAACCGGAATTATATGAGCAATCTGATGTAGCAAGAGTATGTAAGCAAACAGACGAACTCTTCAAAAACTACGAGATAAATTTTAGAAAGTCACTTTCTCCAGAAAAGCGAGAAGCTACTACATATTACGAGTTGGGAAGAGACTTGTATTTTGAAGAAAAGGATGAAAAACTTTGCTTAGAATTCTGTGAGATTTTCCATGAAGTAACAAAAACAGAGCTGTATCATTTCCCTAGAAATATTTTCTGGGATATGGATTTTATCTTTTTTAGTGCTTACCGAGAGATGAAAGATATGGCCACAAACTACGGTAAGTTTCTAGAAGACTTTCTTGAAATTATGCAAAAACTGCTCGATGTTTTTGGCGGGCATTCCACAATAAAATTCCAATACATACACGACTTTAGTTATGGTTTTGATTGGGCAAAATGGGTAAAAAAAGATAAAGCTAATCGAAAAAATATTGGCCCTTTTAGCTTGCGATTTTTAAACAGAATGTTCCACAGAGGAGAAGAATTGGTAGAACTCATTAAGCAAAACGATGCCAAGTATTATCAGTTAGGTAAGAAAGAAAACTATAGAAATCCATTTAACTTTAGAAGAGAACCAAACGAAGAAACAGCACTATTAGAACATCTTGCCAGAGCAGGGGATATACCAGTTTTTTGCTGGGATAAATCTGCCAGTCCGCAATGGCAAACTTCATTTGATATTAAAAGAAAAATAGCATCACAACAACTTGGTATAGTAAAATAAATTTAACGTTAATGAACTTAAAATTACAATTTCTCGCTGTATTCTTATTTTTGGCTTTCAACTCAGCATTTTCACAAGAGCGAGTTTCACCAGCAGTTCCCGGCTTTGGCGGCATATATGAGATTGAATCTCCAGACGAAAAGCCCGATCCGAGCTTAGAATACAACATTGTGATTGATGTGACCATCGGAAGCGATTCAGTTGGTTCAGTAAACCCATCTTTGCACAACATTGCCAGAATGATGAATCTACATGTGGCCGCAGGAGTGCCTTTAGAAAATATGCATGTAAAAGCTGTAATTCATTCTAAAGCAATTGCAGCGGTGTTAGACAACGAGCACCACAAAGAAAAATTCGAAGTAGAGAACCCTAATATCGACTTAATTCATGCACTAAAGAAGTCTGGTGTTGAGATTTATGTTTGCGCACAATCTTTATTGGCAAGAGGTTATGAGAGAAATTGGGTGAATAAAGAAATAGGGATTTCTTATTCTGCATTAACATTGCTCACAACATATCAGCTTAAAGGCTATGCTTTATTGAAGTTTTAAGGTTGCTTCAATTTTGTAAAGTAATAAATTGATTGGTCTAAAATTTTGATCAAATTCACTACTATTCCTGACATATCTCATGGTAATTGGATAATCTTATTCATAGATTTAATCCAATTAACTACTATACATGCCAAAATTTCTTAACCTTAACTTCTAAGAAAATGAAATTATTTAATCGAATGATGGTCGCTTTAGACCATACTTATTTTGATAGAGAAATTTTGCGTTTTGCCAACTATATGGCATCAATGGTAAATCCAGAAAAGATTTACTTTGTACATGTTGACAGGGATTTAGAGATGCCCGATTATTTGAATTTTGAGTATTCTAAAAATGCAGCAGCTGTAGCTACTCCAAAAGATGAATTACTAAGAGGGAAAATTAAAGAAGAAGTAGTTAAACACTACGGAAATTGGGATGACAAGCAAATGAAAGTAGTGATTGCAGAGGGCAGACCTTTGCAAGAATTATTACATTGGACCAATGTTAAAAAAGTTGATTTGATATTGGTAGGTAATAAAAAAATATCAGAGGGAAGCGGTATTACCGGAAATAAGCTAGCGCGTGAAGCGAATTGCTCAATTGTATTTATTCCTGAAAATGCACATTTACCTTTCGAAAATGTTTTAATACCTTTCGATTTTTCAGGTAATGCAGATCAAGCATTAAAAACTGGATTATTATTAAAGAAAGCAATAGGAGATATTACACTTACAAGCCTACATGTGTTCGACGTACCGATGTTTAACAATTATAATGTAAGTGTTAATTATAGAGAGCTTGTAGGTGATGTGCACAAATACAAAGTGAAAGCATTTAAAGAATATCTAGGTAAAGAAGGTTTAGACCATTGCAATATTAAGCAGGTATTTTTAGAAAACACTACAGGTAGAACGGCTAAGCACATCAATGACTTTATATTGAATAATAATATTGATTTCACCATTGTAGGTGCTAAAGGTCATTCTGCTTGGGATGCATTTTTGATGGGTAGTGTAACAGAAAAATTGATCTCTCTAAACACTACTAATCCAATTATGGTGATGAGAAAGAAAAAATAGAATAAGGGGGTAAACCCTTGCTCTGTTAAATTTGTTTTGTATCTGTAGTATTCACCAAAACATTGCTGCCATGAGATATTTAAGCGTTCAAGAAATTCTTTTCTATAACAAGATATGGCTAAACCGCATCATGTTTTACCAGCGTGAAACCGACATGTATGTTGAAAACATCACAAGTATTGTAAGTAAAAACAAGATACATGACCACTTGCGTGATTTAATTTCTGCAGAGATGAATTTATCTGCTAAATCGCGTGAGATGCAACAGTTTAGAGAACACATCAACCTGTTAGAGCATAAACTGGAAGATTATAGAAGCTATCATCTATTTGCAGATGATCACCAGTATGTAGAAACTTTTTTTAACCTTAAAGAACGTTTCAAAGACTTTCAAAAAGCATATTTGAAATCGGTAAAAAAAGTAGATAAAGTATTAGCTAACTACATAAAACTTGAAGTAGCTTAAAACCATTTTTATCTGTTATTGAATGGTTTTGTATGCTCGTATTTAAGTTTCTGATATTTTTTCCAAGGGTTTGGACATACTACTTGTGGGTATCCAAATCCTTTTCTTCTTCCTTTGTCTTTATATTTGATGTGGTAGGTTAGAGATACTTCGTGTGAACCGTAAGTATTTACATTGCTAAGCCCAGAAATAGTATAATCGTAGCTATAACCGATGCTAAGGTTATCTAGGTTAAAGCCTACAAGCACTGCAAATGCATCTTGATTTAAACCAGCATTTTCAAATTCTTTTACTGGTAAACCTCTATACCATAAACCAAATACAATTGGATCGTAGTTGGCATATGCTCCAATACTAAATTGGTCTGCTTTACCTTGAGATTTATAATGTATTACAGGAGTGATACTTTGTTCAGATACTTTTCTGTTTCTCCTCTTAACTTGTCCGATCATTATTTTATAACCTGCGTGCACATTAAACTTCATCTGTAAGGGATCGGTATCGCCTAAGAAAGAGAGGTTAGGTGTATTTAAGTGATGCGCTGCAAAACCAACCCAAAGGTTATTAGAGAACAACACAAGACCAGAAGATACATCAAAATAACCTATTTGATCGCCACTAAAAGTTTCACCAGTAGCATTTCCTGTAGGGCCATTGTCATCAATCTGATCACCAAATAAGAAATTATTAAAGTTGAGGTCTCTTAATCCGTAACCCAACTGTAAGCCTGCTGAAATAGCGAAAACTTCGTTGAGAGGAATTAAATATGAATAGAAAAGATTAACATCATTAGAAACAAAAGGAGAGCTTGCACCACCACCTTGCTCATCTCTCTTGAGCATAATACCTACACCACTTTTTATACCCGGAAAATACTGATCGTAAGAAGCAGCATAAGTAACAAAGTTTGCACTTAAACCTGGCCATTGGTTTCTGTAATTGGCAATAATTCTACCTTCACCAGTCGAGCCTGTAAAAGCTGGGTTCAGATATAAAGGTGCTGCGTAAAACTGGGTAAATTGAGGGTCTTGCGCCAAAATTTTACCAGATACCAATAAGGCAATCATCAGAAAAAATACTTTTCTGAAAGTAGTCAGTTTTAGTGTGCTTAAGCTGGTTAACCCTTTTACCATGTATATTAGAAGTAAGTAAGTTCGATAAATTTACGGTTCGATCTCAGTTGTAACCACATAAGTGTTACCATCTTCATCAGTTACAGTTAAAGTTACGGTTACCGGATCCTGATTTTCAGAATCTATGATAACTTCATGTGGTCCTGGACCACTAGCTGTTGCAGGTTGAGAGCCATTACCAAAATCCCACTCCCAACTTGTAAATGTTCCCTGAGAAGCATCCTCAAAATAATATCTCTGTGAGGCACAGTCTTCTCTTGCTGCACTTACAATAATGCCGGCAGTATACAACGGAGAATCGCAATCTCCGATATTTACAGTTTTAGAAACAACCGATTCACAACCGTTATTAACAACCGTTAACGTCACAGTATATTGTCCGGCAGATGCATATGTATGTTGTATTACGGAAGCATTTACCGGATCGCTGCCATCTCCGAAATCCCACTCATAATAATTACCATTTGCTTGATTAGCGGTAAATAACACAGAAAGTGAATTACAATCTTCAGTCTCAACATCGAAGTTTGCATTCGGGTAGGGGTATACCATAAAGGTTTGCGAGGCGACCTTGGTATCGTCGTTTCCACTGCTTCCAATTACCTTTAAAGTGACAGTTTTTTCACCCGGAGTAGTCCAATAAACATTCACTGGTCCAGGAGTAGACCAAGGGGAGCCTTGGTTAGATGTATCACCCTCAATTACCACATCGGGATCGTCAAAATACCATTGTCTTTCATTCGACTCATAGCCTCTCGACATATCTGTAATAGTCACTGTATTATTTACACAAGTTTGAGTTGAAGGAATGATAGTGAAGTCAGCAAAAACAGTATCTATACCACCTTCAATGGTTAATGAATCATAGAAGGTAGTGGAACAACCTCCATCATTTGTTACAGTTAAAGAAACCATATAATTTCCGGCGGCTTCATAAGTGTAACTCGGATTTTGTTCAGTGGAAACATTTCCGGCAGAGTCATATGGATTTCCAAAATTCCATGCGTAAGAAGCAGCATTATCGTCTGGAGTAAACTGTATAGTTGCCGGAATTGCATCTGTAGCCCCAGTTGAAGTAAATGATGCCAGTGGAGCTTCTGTTACTTCAAACTCATAGGTATATGTTTCTTCAATTACGCCATTACTTACTGTAAGTCTTGACGTTTTTGTTCCTGGAGTTGTATAAACTACTTCATGAGGACCTTTTGTGCTCGCTGTAGCTGGTGTGGCGCCTTCTCCAAATGCCCAGTCCCAACTAACCACATTAGAATCGCTAACCTGAGTGAATACTACATCTTGAAATAAACAAACGCCTTCTTTATCAACTTCGAATTCTGCATCAATAGGACCAGGGCCACCAGTAACTGTAAGAACTACCGAGTCTGTTGCAGAACAAGTCCCATTCGTAACTGTTAATCTTACTACATAATCTCCTGCTACTAACAATTCGTGTTCTGGTTCAGCAGTGGAATAAGTGACTGTTCCATTTGTTAAATCTTCAATTTCCCATTCATAAGAATAGTCATTATTTACACCTTCTGTAGGTGACAACTCAACTGTGATAGGGGCAGGGTCTAAAGAACCATTTCCAGGAGAGGTAGTAATTTCTGCAGAAGGAGCAGGAAAGACTTGATAAGTCATTTCTGTAGTGTCAGAATCTCCTAAAGTATTAGTAACAATTAAAGATATAGTTTTCTCTCCATCAGATGACCAAGTAACTTCATGAGGGCCTTCTGTATCAGCGGTTGCAGGATTTGCATCATCTCCAAAATCCCATGTCCAAGAGTTAATTTCTCCACCAACTGTATAACTTGAGTCTGTAATTACAGTAGTCTCATTCACACAATTGCCTAATGCCGGATCTATATTGAATATGGCTTCAATTTCTGAGAAAGTTAATTTGGCTAAAATCGCGCTTTCACCAGCAGGACTGTTTTTTCCCCAAGGAGGCACATTGGATGTAGGTATCGAACTACCAATTGCTTGCCCGTTGGTGCCGGCAAAATGTCTACCCGATACAATTACTCCATTTGTAACAGGAAAGGCACCATCCAAACTTGTATTACCACCACCTGTGCCTGAAGCTGGATTTACTCCTGTAAGAGCTGATGTGTAGACCAAACTTTGCAAGTTGGCTGTGTAAACTCTCACATTGGCTGCTGAAACAGAAGATCCATTCGCAGGTTTTTGATGTTTTTGATATGCTGTAGCAGTTGTTACAAATGCTCTTGAAGTTGCAAGTATATAAACCTGACCAGCACCATCTACATATACATTATTATTTACTGTAGTTGTGCTTAAGTCTGCATTACCATCATTATGGTTAGGCCAACCATCTAAATCTTCTTCTGCATAAGCTGCTCCTAAAGTTCCACCACCATTATATCCGGCAATGTACGCGCTAAATAGCAGGTTGCCATTACTTAATCTTAATTTGCCTATCCACGAAACATTAGTATTGTTCGAGCCTGTAAAAGCAGAGTGGAAACTATCAGTTCCTGTTGGTTGTAAAACATTGCCGTGCACACTATTGCCATTCCAGAAACCATCTGCTGCACTGCCTTTTTGTCTACCGATTACTACTACAGAACTTGTAGCATAATCTATAGCCATTCCATCTACTAGTTGGTTTAATACCGATTGGCCTGCCGTTTCTGTATATAGTCGGCTCCACCATTTTTTGCTTCCGTTTTGTGAGTAAGCAATTACAAATGGTTCTGAATCTGTTTGACCAGAACTAGTCACAGAATTGATGCTTGCACCTATATATATATGGTTGGTAGTTTTATCTACAGCGATACTTCCAATTCGATGGGTATCGCGCTCACCTTTTTTATAACCTGTGTAACCACCCATAGCCATGGTCGTTTGTGGGCGATCTATATTAAATGCAGAAGCATAGAATAAATCCATTGGCCATTGACCTTGTTTTGTGCCGCCATTTCCATCTGCAATACTTGCATTGTATTCAGCCGCTGTCCAAGATCTAAGTGAACCTCTTGTGTCAGATTTAAATAATACACCACTGTATTCTGTAATTACATCACCATTAGAATTGGCTGGTGTCCAAGCTCCTTCTGTCGCTGTTCCATCAACTGCATCTTTACCAACATGGTATCGCCAATTCTCGACAATGTCTCGTCCACTTCCATCTGCTTTAAGTCTAAAAACAGCGGCAAAATCATCTCCGTTTGGTGTACCTTCGGCGTAAACTACTTTTCCATCACCACCAACATCCCAAGGTTGTCTTGTTCTGTGGTCACCACTAGCTTCTACATTCCATGTCCAATTGAAGGCAGTAGGAGTGCCGTTTACAAAATTGTTATTGAGTTTGCCTATAAAATATCCATTGGCAGTTGTACCAGAAACAAACATATTTCCAGTGGTTGCACCCGGAGTTGAGCTTAACTTTATATGTTTAAAATCTATGGCGGCACCAGAAGGTAGGCTAACCACATCTAGTATATTTTGCAAATCATTACTGATGTGTAATAAAAAAGGCACATTCATATCTTGTGCCTGTACGCCAGTATTATCTATAGTTCTAGCTCCTATTTGAGTGATGGAAGGTGAGCCTGTAATCCAGTTTAAATCTTTTGCTGCGCCACTTACAACATAAGTACCATCTGATAGCTCTAGTACAGAATAAAATCGCTCTGCTTTTGAATCACCTGCATAAGTTACGATACTTTGAGCATGTACTTTTATGCTAAATACTATTAAAATTAATGTGATAAATTTGTATTGGTGCGAATCAAACATAAATGTTTTATTTAACTGACATTAATTTGACAGTAATAGATCAGAGCTTAAATTTAAATTAATTTGAGTATGGTTTAAAAAAATGATAATCAATTTTACTTTGTATTCTATAAAGAAAGCAATAGAATTAAAGTAAAGATTATATTTTAAAGAGACAGTTCAAAATTTTTATTATATGCCAGGTACAACAAAATTAATTCAAATATTTTTAAATTCTCGCGAATTTATTTTAGAAAGCACGCATTAAAACTTTTTGTTCATTTTATGTGTCACTTTTTTTAGAGTAGTACTTTTTTAATATAAGTTTAAAATATAGAATAATTTAACGACTTTTTTTTGAGTACACTCAACTTTAAATATGCTTCTTTTGTTAGTCATCCAAGAGTAATCTAAAACTCGGTATTATTTGTTTCGGTTCATTTTTTGAGACAAATATTACACACAAATAGTTGCAAATAACATTCCTGATTTAATGAATAGAACAACTATAAAATATCAATTTTTCCTTTTTTTTATAGCATGTCAGTTTGCAGCTGTTACACTAACTTTTGCGCAAACTATAGAAGTGACTGAAGTTCCAGATGGTTGTGGCTTTTTAAGAGCGAGTTTTGAGTATACAGGTGGAACAGTAAAAACAGCTAACTGGAATTTTGGAAATGGAAATAATTCAACAGAAGCAGCACCTTCAGCTTTTTTCTCAGCTCCGGGGAATTATACAGTAACAGTTGCTGGTACTTTGCAAGATGATACTCCATTTAGTGATAATGTAGTTGTAACAGTAAAAGAACCTCCACTTGCAATAATTGATATTGATGGCTACACCTCCGGTAGTTGTGTGCAAGCTCCACTTACCGTTCAGTTCGACGGTTCAGGCTCTGTAGATGCAAGTGCGAACGCCATAACTTCTTACCTGTGGAAATTGGGAGATGGCACAGTGAGTAACGAGCCTACTTTGTCTCATACTTATGAGTCACCGGGTTCATACACTGTTGAGTTAACCGTGTTTGACGATCAGGGATGTTCAAATACAGCAGTTATTAGCCAAGACATTGTCCTATCAGAAGGTTTCAATCTGGATTTTACCGCCACTGGAGATTTGCAAACCTGTGTTTATCCCACCGACATTCAATTTGAAGCAACCCATGATGCTGGAAACTACGAGTATTCTTGGGATTTTGGAGATGAAGACGATACAGATGCAGATTTACAAAATCCATCACATACTTACACAGAACCGGGTATTTATAATGTAAGTTTAACTGTAACAGATTTAGATGCAGGTTGTAGCAGTACAATTACAAGCACTGCATTAGTACAAATTCAAGACTTTGCAGGAGAAGTTCAACGAACTGGCGATGAGCAGGGATGTGCACCATTTACTACCTCATTCGAAAATATTTCTAATATAATTTCTGCAAACCAGATTATTACTTGGGAGTTTGGAGATGGAACGCAATTGAGTGGTACAGCCACCGCAGATTCACTCAGAGCCCCAGAACATACTTATACTGAGCCTGGTGTATATACAATTAGAGCAACCATTTTAGATTCTGAAACGAATTGTGGTGGTGAAGCTATTTTGGTGCAAGCAGTAACAGTTCCCGAATCACCAGATGTCGATTTTACAGCAGATGCAACTGGTTTTTGTGTAGACAATTTTACTGTAAACTTTACCAATACTACAACCAATGGAGCTACTTGGGAGTGGGATTTTGGTGATGGGACAACTTCAACAGAGCAAAACCCTTCTCATAATTATACAGATTTTGGTACTTACACAGTAAGACTAACTGCAACAAGTGCAGATGGCTGTACCAGTGAGCTTATAAAAGAAAGCTACATTGTTGCCATGCAAACTGTAGCCATGTTCGAAGCTTACGAAGCAGGTGGTTGTGCTCCAGATTTTACTACTACTTTAATAGATAGCACTATTTCAGCGGTAGAAATTACGGATTATGAGTGGACCATTACAAATAGCAGAACTGGCGATGTAGTTGATACTTACACAGGCGAAGCTCCTTTTATATCATTACAAGATACTGGTGCTTACGATGTAACCTTAAGTGTTTCTACTGCCGAAGGTTGCACCAGTGAATTTACCCGAGAGGCTTTCTTACAAGTAGGTGTTTCAGCAGAAGATTTAGGTTTTACACCTTCAGCGGTACTTGTTTGTAATGGGGAAGAAATCATTTTCACTAATACCACACCTGTAGATGCTGATAATCCTTATGAGATTACTTGGGGTTGGAATTACCTGAGTGGAGATACTTTGATGAGCTCAGAAATGGATGGTGCTTATACATATGATGGAGTAGACCCCGGTGTGTATACAGTTTCGCTCTATTATTTAAGTAATGGATGTACAGATACTATTACAAGTGAAATAACAGTAAATCCGCCAAAAGCAGATTTTGAATACTATACAGAAACCTGTGTTTTCGATTCTCTTTTCTTAGTAGATGCTTCTATCGGAGCAGATCGCTTCGAATGGGAAATTACTGTTGATGGAAATACAACTACTATAACTGACGAAGAAAACCCAGTAGTAAATGTGCCTCCGGGTTCAGAGTGGTCTGTAACTCTAACAGTAGAGAATTATGATGCAAATTGTACGCATAGTGTCACACAGAGTGGTACACAGCCTGTTTTAGGTGTCCCAGACTTTACAGGGATCACTGTCACTCCAAATACAGATGGTATATGTTACCCGGCTTTTTTCGATTTTGATGCCAGTGGTGTAACAATAGACGGTGCTTCCATAACCAGTTATTATTGGGATTTTGGAAACGGACAAACTAGTAGCAGTACAAGTCCTAATGATGTTTATTACGATGAGCCAGGTTATTATTCAGTCAATCTAATCATCACTTCAGACCAAGGTTGTAAGTTCGATACACTCATGGTAGATGTGGTAAAAGTTTATGGCCCTGAAATCAACTTCGAAGTTTGTAATGCGGGAACATGTAAAGATTATGAAGTTACTTTCAGAGATATGTCTAGTTCAATTGCAGACATCGTTTTATGGGAGTGGGATTTTGATGGTGATGGTGTTATAGATTCAAATGAAGAGTATCCAGAACCTTGGGTTTACGAAGTAATTAACGATCCGCAGTATAATTTTTACTGGGCGAAATTAACTGTAACCGATGAGTTTGGTTGTACAGCTTCAGATTCTGTAAAAGTAAGACCAACCAAACCAATTGCAGATTACGACATCATTCAACAACCTGATTGTGGTGGCGATTTGGTAGGTTTTATCAATGTAGATTCCCTTTCAATAGGAGTGCAGCCTTTTAATGGGGAGTGGACTTTTAGCGATGGGCAAACAGCCGGTGGTTTAGAACCTGTTTTATTTTTTGAAGGAAACACTGCTGGAATTGATTATACAGGTGAGTTAGTTCTTTATGATATTAATGGTTGTGCCGATACAGTCGACATCAGTTTTACGGTAATCACAGATAGTTTAATTGCCAATTTTGATTCTGATTATTCTGGTCAACCAGAATGTCCGCCTTATACAGTGACCTTTGAAGATTTAAGTGAAGTTTTAAATCCGGTCTTTATACAAGATTCTCTGGGCAACTCAGTGCCAAATGCCGTTGGTGATTGGTATTGGGATTTTGGAGATGGAAGTGCGATGTCTGGTGTGCAGAATCCAGTGTATACCTATACTGAGCCTGGTGTATACGATGTAACTTTAATTGTGCAAGATTCTCTGGGCTGTTTAGATACACTGGTCGTCGAAGATTATATAGAGATTAGTGGACCCGAAGGAGAATTTACTGTTTCCGATACTATTGGTTATCCAGACTTAGCAGTCGAGTTTGAAGGTTTTCCGGATAACACCGATCATATTTTAACATGGGATTTTGGTAATGGAGAATTTAGAGAAGATGAAAATCCTACAGTTTATACTTATACAGAACCCGGCACTTATTTATCAGGTTTAATTCTATTAGATGATGGTACCGGTTGTCAAGATTTAGTGGGTACGCAACGGATAGAAGTACTGCCTTGCCCTGTGGTGCGAGATACCGTTTTTGATTACTGTGTCTCTCTCGGAGATTTAATTATAGATTCGTTTGACTCCACGCATGTACTACGTTTAGGAACAATGAATTATATCTGGCAAGATATAACTGATCCTTTAAATCCAATTTCTTTAGGAGATAGTGCTGCAATTACTATCGTTCCTCCAGAAGAAGTAAATCTTACACAAACACCTATAACTAAAACATATCAATTAGAAGTTTTTGTTAGCGATCTTGAGCATAACTATACAGACGGAGGTGCTAATCCTGAAATAAAGTGTGATCAGATTGTTGAATATAAAGTGACATTCCTTCCTGCACCAGAGGCTGCAATTACTTATTCTTTAACCTGTGATGATATTGATGCTGTTGCAAATGGCAATACCATCACAGTAGATTTAGAAGATGTATCTATTGCGAATGGAAGTGCAATTATTGCAAGATACTGGGATTTGGATAATGATAGTATCTTTAATGAAACTGTTGATCCTAATGAAGTTGGTAGTGGAGTTTTTAATTCATTTAATGTAAGTGAGCCGGGTGAATATCCAATTACATTAGCTATCGATTCAGATAATGGTTGTCCAGATACTATTAGAACAACTGTTTTTGTTCCTGGAGTTGATTTTGGAGTTGATAATGCTTGTTCAGGTCAGTTAGTACAGTTTTCAGATAGTACTATCTACGATCCTAATTTTGGTACACCTACGTATTTTTGGGATTTTGAAAATGACGGTACTGTAGATAGCAATGAGGCTAATCCAGAATTCACCTATAACACCCCTGGAACTTATACTGTAGCCTTAACCGTTATGGTGCCTATTAATTCTGGAATTTGTCCTGTTTCAGTAGAAAAAGAAATTGAAATATTACAATCTCCAGATGCTAGTTTCTTAGTGGAATCAGCTTGTTTGGGTACTACTACAACCTTCGAAGCTTCTGCTAATCCAAACATCATTTCTTATGCTTGGGATTTCAATGGAGATGGAAGCATAGATACAGTAGCTTTCAATAATACATTAGAAAGAACATACACAGAGCACGGTTCTCAAACAATGAGATTAATTGTTACCAGTACAGATAGTTGTACTGCTGAGTTTACCGAAACTTTTGATATCAATCCTAATCCTGTTGCAGATTTTATTCCGAATACTTGTAGTGTACAAGGAGTTACCTTTACCGATTTATCTACCATAGATGATAGTGAGGTGTCGACTTCTATCTTTTTAAGAGAAATAGATTTAGGTCAAGGTTTTAGAGTGGTAAATGATTTAGACGTTTTCTTTGCCTTAATAAATGAGCCTGGTACTTATCCAATCACTTACAGAGTTACGAGTGACTTAGGTTGTACAGATGATACAACTAAGATTATTACCATTCCAGAAGCTGACTTCGCAGTAGAAGAGGTTTGTTTTGGCGAGGAAACAAACTTCTTAGATCAATCAACTACTTTTGGTAGCCCTGTGATTTTATATGAGTGGGATTTTGATGGAGATAGAATTACAGATGCTCAAGGTTCTTCCGCTTCTTTTGCTTATCCAAGTGCAGGAACTTTTGAAGCAACACTAACCATTACGAATACTTCTGGTTGTACTGCTACAGTAACTAAAACCTTTGATGTTAAAACTGCTCCTGAGATTATAGAAGTAAGCGAAGACAAATTCATTTGTGCTGGTGGAGCGGCTGAATTATCAGTTTCTTATACTTCATCATCTTCAGTAATTGGAGTAGAGTGGGATAATGGTGGTGGAATAGGAGAGACCGTAATAGTATCACCTACTGAAACTACACTTTACACTGTTACAGTAACAGATTCTACCGGATGTACCGATGAAGAATATGTATTAGTAAATGTTGTTAATACGCCTTATTTACCTGCTGATACAGTAATTTGTGTAGGTGAGTCTTACTCAATAGATGCCACAGTACCTGGAGGAGTTCCTGCAACTTATCAATGGAGCACTGGTTCTATTGATCCTATTATTGAAGTATCAGAATCAGGAACTTATATCGTAAATGTTCAGGCATTTGGTTTTGATGCTGAAAACACCTTATGTGAAATAACTGATACGGTTGTTGTCCAATTCAATACAAGTCCATTGCCTTATAGTGGAGATGTTACTACCTGTTTTGCTGAGGGCAATGTATTAGACTTAACTCTACCGAATAATTTCACCAATGTTGTTTGGACATCAGATATTTTTGAAGCACCTATACAAGCCAACGAAATCCAAGTTTCTGAAGCAGGAGTAATTTACCTTTCAGCAACAAACGAACTGGGTTGTGAGCTTTACGATTCGCTTACTATCGAAGAAGTTTGTGAGCCATTAGTATTCTTACCAGATGCTTATACACCTAATGGAGATGGCTTAAATGATGGCTTTGGCGTAAAAGGAAAGAACTTTACGAACTACGAGTTAACAATTTACAACCGTTGGGGAGAAATGGTTTTCCAAACCAAAGATCCAACACGAACTTGGTTGGGTAATTTTAATGGTGAACCATTACCAGCAGGCTTATACCCATATGTTGTGAAATACGAAAGTGAACTCACACCTGGTGAACAAATCGTTAAGTTCGGAAATGTAAATCTTATTAGATAATCTCTGTTATTTTAGAAAAAATTTAAATTACCCCATCTATTATTGTTGTAAATAATAATAGATGGGGTAATTTATTTCAAATTTTTTAACAACGTACTAAATGCTTCAAAAAGCAGCAATAGGGAAATATAACTATTCTTAAAAAAAGTTAAAATTTTTAAGAAACCTTACTTATTTTATTTACTGTGTTTTTGTCTATATAAAACTAAACAGATTCAACATGCAACAAAATATTATTTTGTTTTAACAAAATTGTGTTAGCGTAAAATGGGGGATATTGTGTATTGTGTTAAAAAAATTACTTTGAACGAGTGTTGTATTTTAGTTTTTTATTATAGAAATTCGCAGAGCATATAAATATAATAATGATTTTTATTAATAATCTAAGTAAAAGTTACTCCATATTTATATAGCATACGATAGAGAGAAATGTTCTGTGATTACCTTCTGTGATGAATAACCTTCAAAATATGATCTGCCTATAATAAGGGCTTAATGAATGAAAATGAATGAAAAAATTGGAAGTTTTAATAAAACTTCTATCGCTTTATGCGCTTCATGATCTCAAATAACATATACCTATAGAAGTAACTCTTCTATACACACAACCTTTAAGTAACACATACTACAAACTACTTAAAGCTTACTTGCTATACGCGCAATTGTAGGTAGGCTCATTAGTGTCAACATTCTTTTAAAGTCAATAAACTTTTTGTGTCAAATTGGCCAAGCTCTTATGGTTTGGTAGTGATATACTATTGCCTGCTTTAAGAGACGCATCCTAACTAACTTTAATTTATTTCATTATTA
>PBYL01000109.1 GCA_002729595.1 Thalassovita sp.
GCCAAGACCTATGTGGTCTGGGCTTTTTGGCGGTGCTGCTATTTTTATGGCTTACGAAGGTTTTCAGTTGTTGAGCTACGAATATGATCGAATAAAAGAACCAAAAAAATACTTTATGCCTGTTTTAATTAGTGCGACTGTATTTGTAGTTCTGCTTTACATATTGGTTGCTTTGGGAGCAACTTTTATTGGTGGCGCTTCTTCTTTAATCAACTTTAAAGAAATAGCACTTTCCATTGCAGCTAAAAAGGCTTTTGGAAATACAGGTATCATCATTATTACTATATCTGCGGGTTTTGCGACTACAGCAGCCATCAATTCCACTTTATTTTCAACAGCGCAGCTTACCAAACGCATTGCAAACGACAATGAATTACCAAAATTTTTCAGTCACACCAACTCGAACGATGTACCTGATCGATCGATTATTTTGTTGGGAGCTTTAGCAGGTTTACTGGCAGTAATTGGTTCTTTGAGTGCTTTGGTAGAAGCTGCCAGTTTGGTGTTTGTTTGCACCTTTGGCATTGTAAATTGGCAATGCTATAAAGAGAGTGATAAAAGAAAATGGATACCGATTATTGGGATTGTAATTGCCCTAATTACAGCAGTCGGGCTTTTACTTAGAGTGATAATTTCTAAACCAATTGCATTTGGCGGATTGGTATTAGTACTTGTATTGATTTTACTTGGAAGAAGACAATTGCTAAAACACACAACAAGAAAATAAGATGAAAACATTTCTTCGATTTAAAATATTGAATATCATCACTTTACTTGTTGTATTGCTGATGAGTTCGTGTAATTCTGATAAAGAAAAAGAGCCTGTACAAGTCCGCTTTGGTGAGTTTCTTTGGAATACCCCATCTGCAAAAATCAGATTTTATTTGAGTGATGATTTAGTAGAATCTATTGATCTTGAATATGGTAAACTTTCAGATTATATCTCTTTAGATGCAGCGAATTATCAGGTGAAAGTTGAGACAAATGGTAAACTTATTCTCGAAAAGACGATTGGCTTTGGAACGGGTGAAAGCTACACGCTTTATATAGCAGGTATATTTTCAGAAGAGCAAAAAATGAATGAGGAAACATTCAATAAAAAGATGCATCTTTTGGTAGAAGGAGCTGCGGCTAAAACAGCAAATGGATATATGTCTCAACTTTTTGTGCAAGATGATTATTTTGTTGAAGAACCTAGTAAGGGCAAATTTAGAATTGTGAATCTTTTGCCGGGTACAAAACCATTAGATATAGAAGTGAAAAAAGGGAGTGAAAGTAAATTTTCTTTTTCGGGAGTTGAATTTGTTCATCAAACTAAAACAAAACCATTAGATAGCGGTGAAAGTAAGTTGAATATACGGTTAGGCAATTTTAATCTAGATTTAGAATCATCAAAATTTGATATTGAAGCAGAAAAACTAAATACATTTTACCTAATACCTGAAAAGGGAGATTATCTAACCAGTTCTACACTTGTAAAAGGAATTACTGGGAAATGATGTAAAATTCAAATTATATTTTACTAATTGAGTATCTCATTTAAGAATGATTCAGGCAACATTTATGTTTCTTTATGAAGCAAAAAGTACATTTCACTCAAAATCACACATAATTGTTAATGCGGTTATTGGTTCTATTAGTCTAAAAAACTAATTTTGGTTTTATATAAAAACCAGCTCCTAGAGCTATTACTAAACAGATCGCTAATTATAATGACAAAAAATTTAATTTATTTACTTGTACTACTTGCTTTCATTACGACTACTGCTTGCAAACAAAGTGAAACACAAGTTACAGAGAAACCAGCACCTACCTCTGTAAATTACAATGTACATTCTTTCTACTACAACTGGTACGAAAACCCAACACGCGACGGGCAATATGCACACTGGAATCACCAAGTGTTGCCTCACTGGTCGGACACTACTTGGGACAATGCTGGTAGCTACCCCGGAAACGAGGATATCGGAGCGAACTTTTATCCTGAACTGGGCAGCTATAGCTCAAACGATACAGCAACCATTAAACAGCATATGGAATGGTTACAGCAATCTGGTTCTGGTGTATTGGCAATTACTTGGTGGGGAAAAGGAAAAAACAATGAAAGTGGCGACAATGCCATTCCAACATATTTAGATTTAGCCGACAGATACGGTTTAAAACTAGCTTTCCATATTGAGCCATTTTACAAATCGGCTGCCGAGTTTAAAGAGCAACTTGAGTACGTGGCAAACAAATACGGTGAGCATCCAGCTTTATACAAATACAATGGCAAGCCTTTCTACTATGTGTACGATTCTTATAAACTTAGCAATGAAGAATGGCAAAAAGTATTTAGTCCAGAAGGTGAAATGTCTGTGAGAAATACCGAACTTGATGGTACTTTTATTGGTCTTTGGGTGCACGAAAACGATGGAGATTCTATAAAGGCTTCTGGCTTTGATGGTTATTATACTTACTTTGCTAGCGAAGGATTTGTATATGGAAGTACAAGTTCTAACTGGAAAAATTTAGCACAATTTGCATCAGATAACGATATGATTTTTATTCCATGTGTGGGGCCGGGTTATATTGATACGCGTATTAGACCATGGAATGCTGAGAATACAAAAAGCAGAGAGAATGGTAAATACTATGAGAAAATGTTTACTGCGGCTATGGATGTAAAACCAGAAATTATTGGTATTACTTCTTTTAACGAATGGCACGAAGGTACTCAAATAGAACCTGCTATCACTAAATCTGTTGGTGAATACAACTACGAAGACTACGGAAAAGATACCGATCCATTATTCTATATCAAAGAAACTAGAACTTTGATTGAGCAATTTGAAAAAAGTCCGGTAGCTAAGAACTAAAGAAATTTTATCTATAAATTGGGAGTTAAGTGATGTATTCGCATTGCTTAACCCCTTTTTTTGTTTGTAAATGTACACCTAGAATCCCTATGCATAAACTAACTGAAACTTTAAAAAAGAAATGGGCAGAGTATTTATTTGAAGTGGTAGTAATTATAATAAGTGTGTTAGGTGCATTTTCTTTAAATAACTGGAATGAGCAAAGGAAATCTGCCTATTTAGAAGTCTCATTTTTAAAAGATATACAAGCCGGTTTTGCTCGCTTGGAGTATAATTTCTCTCAGAATGTATTGCTAGAAGAACAGGTTTCGGCAGATATGTCTAACATCTTGTATCATATAGAAAATGACTTAGTATACTCAGAAACAGTAGCAGTTTCTATGAATCGCTCACTCTTTTACATGCCAGAGATTTGGGCAGATTATGGGCCTTATGAATCTTTAAAAGCAGTTGGTCTACAGGTAATTACAAATGATTCGCTAAGAAGTTTTGTTTCCAGACAGTTTGGTCAAAGACTTCCGGGAAGAATACGAGAGCAAAACCAGATTAATAAATATATTGAGTCTTTTAATAGCCAAAAACCACTTTGGTTTACTGGTGAAAAGGGAAATATTCCGTGGGATTTTGAGGCTTTAAAGCAAGATAAAAAGTTTATCCATTTGGTAAATTTCTCTAAAAATAGAGCCGAAGACAACATTCAATATTATAAAGAAGTAATTCCTGCACTCAAATTTGTGTTTGAAGCTTTTGATAGAGAAATCCAAAGTTTGGAATGAATTTTCACTAAAATCCCTCTTCTGAATTCCCCAGATGTATTTTAACAAATATCAAGTATAAAAATCGAAGATTTATTTTGAAATATAGATTGATTGAACTTACTTTGAATTACAAAGTACTTTATAATATTAAATCTATGAGAACTTATGCTTAAACATACAAATTACCAAGAACCCTCCCTGATAAATACAGAAACAGGGGAAAAGAAAAAATTTTACCTTTTAACTTTGTATTTCAAAGTACTTTTATTTTTCAGAAAGCTACCCATAAAACAAGATAACAGCTTAAAAATAGGAGCATTTTTTATTGCAGTATCAGTCATACTTTATCTAGTTGAGCTCAAATTCTTTACTGACTCAGACAGTGGTTTTCTGTTTTTTTTCTCGCATTATGGTTTGGCAGCATTTTTCTGGCTTATAGACATAGACCTTTATGATAGAAAAGGAATTAAACCATTTGGAAAGGGAAGTTTAAGCAGGCATATATTATTACTTATTTTATTTAATATTAGTGCTTTTTCTCTAAATCGAATGATTCCAATTTATTATGAATCAGCCGATTGGCTATCTGTATTTATAGTTTGCGAAAATGTATTATTATTCATCATTGCATTTTCAGAGAGTGTATCCAATACATTTAGAAAGACAATTATCGCAGTAGCTCCGCTCTTTTTGTTATTCCATTTGCATCAGGCATTTGTTGCTTTACCCATGACTATTTTCGGGTTGATTGGCTCTTTCGCTTTAGGTGTAGGTCTCTTACTTTTCATTCCTTTATTCTATATGCTAGCATGGTACGAAGTATTAAAAAGTCTAAACTATAGTAGTAAAGATGCTAGACTCATTATACCAGCTACTACAGGTTTTTGCATTTTGTTGTTAGTTTTTGCTTATGCATGGACAAACATGGATAATACCATAAAAGAGAACTATCTAAAGGCAGATCAGCCATTCGAAAATACAGATTTGCCAACGTGGGTATCAGTTTCTAGTGATATTGATGATAATTGGCTTACTGAAGCCTATTTAAAATCAGATCTAGTTTATCAGACTTATGACTTCGACCGATTTATTCTTGATGAGAACTATGACGAAAAGAAAGTGCATGATCCCATCATTACTTTTTGTATGGGATTGAGTAAGACTCATCCTTTAACGGTTAAGGATAGAATAAAAATCTTGGAGTTTATGTACAACAAGCGACACTATACAGTAAATCGCTTTTGGAGGGACGATAATCTAATTACAGATAGAATAGTGAATAATGTAGAGCTTTTCCCAGCAGAGCGATTGAGTTATACAGAAATGATTTTGAGCATTACTAATACAAACGAAAAGTATTATTGGAGAGAACAGGAAGAAGCGATTTATACTTTTCAACTGCCTAAAGGTGGTGTGGTAACCTCTTTATCGCTTTGGATAAATGGTGTGGAAGAAAAGGCTATTCTCACTTCAAAATCTAAAGCACAAACCGCCTATAATACAATTGTTGGGCGAGAACAAAGAGACCCTTCGGTAATATATTGGATGGAAGGTAACAAAGCACGCATCAGGGTTTTCCCTTGTACACCAAGAGAACAGAGAAAATTTAAGTTGGGTGTAACTGCTCCATTAAAATTAGATGGTGACTATTTAAATTATCAATCTATTTACTTTGAAGGTCCAGACTTTACTGAAGCTATCTCTGCAGTGAATGTAGTGAAAAATGGAGCAGAGCTAATATCTGATTTCAATTTTAAGAACCAAGCTGGATTTGTGTCTTGGGAAGGAAATTATGAAAAGAATTGGCAATTAAAAATGAGAGCATTGCAATTCGAAGAGAGATACTTTACCTATAAAGATGAAATTTATGAAGCAAGACAAGAGGCGACTAAAACATTTAAATTTAATCCAAAGACAGTTTACTTAGATATTACCTCTAACTGGACAGATAATGAGCTCGAAACATTAAAGCAAATACTTGTTGGCTGTAAAGTGAATGTATTAAAGGGTTCGACAGAATTAGAAGATTCAGATGAGTATCCTAATTTTACTTTATTCCCTTATAACAAAGTTTATGAGCCTAAAAACTCTATTGTAATTACAAAAGGAGGGATGCCAACACCCAACATGGAGGATATAAAAGCATCTGGTTTTAGAAAAGAGTTGTTTAGCTATTTTAAAGAAGCAGACGATCGCATATTGGTTTTAGATTTAGGTGAAACTTCATCAGATTTTAACAGATCATTGCAAGAATTAGGAGCCATTAGTTTGCATCAAGTAAATCTTAAATCCATAGAGCAATATTTTAAAGAATCTAAATTTCCTGATCCGAGAATGCAAAAAGATGTAGTAAATATTTATGGCAATGGTATGAGTATTCACAAAGTGGCTAGCAGCAGTGTTGCTAAAGGTTCAGACCATTTAATGCGCCTTTTCTATTACCAAAATATTATGGATGACTTAGGCAAAACCTATTTCGATGATGATAAAAACTATGAAGAAGAACTTGCCGAAAAGGCAGCGATTGCCAATGTCGTTACTCCAGTATCTAGCCTTATTGTGCTGGAAACACAGAAAGACTATGATCGATTCGAGATTAAAAAGAACAAAGATTCTCTAGGCAATGCAGCCATTAAAGGTTCTGGTGCTGTGCCTGAACCACACGAATGGGCTTTAATAATTATTGGAGCGATATTGATTGTGGTGTTGTACTTCAAAAAGAAACTTATCCCTACAAGATAATGAAAGACATTGTGCTTAGCCGCTGGAAGTTTGCTTTAGCAATGTTATTACCGATTGTAAGCTTTTTGCTCATGTTTCCAGACTATTTGCAAAGAGGTACATTCTTCTGGATTTGCTTAATAACTCTGCCAATTTCAATTCAAAAAGGGAATAAAAACTTTCCCTTTTTCACTTTGAGTTTGCTAGTTGGCGCGATTAGCATTTTATATCCAACCAGTATTGGTACTTATCTTTTGTTGAGTCTATTTTTACTAGTTTTAATTCAACAAGCTTTTGGTAGCTTGCATGTAATTAGTCTCATACACTTTTTTTTAGCATCGCCATTTTTTATTTATCTAAGCACACTTATCAGCTTTCCGGTGCGAATCCAACTAACCAGTGTGGTGGCTGCTATGTTGAACTATTCAGGTTTAGAAAGTACCGCAAATGGCAATATTATCAACTTGAATGGAGAAGCTTTTTTAGTCGATCAGGCATGTGCGGGTATGCATATGTTGAGCTATGGAATTTTGTTTGGAACACTCATTTTATCATTCAGAAATAAAGGAAAAGAATTAAAAAGATGGCACTTAGTTTCTTATTATCTGTTGCTAGCTGTTTTAATAGTTTGGGGGAATATTGTAAGAATTTTCCTTCTAGTAATTACCAAAGTTGAAGCTGAAAACTGGCTACACGATGGTATTGGTTTGCTCATTTTTGCTTTTAATGTGCTGTTGCCATTTTATGCGATCGTAAACAGAAAGAAAGTTACAAAGCCAGAAGTAAAGGCTTTCCATTTCTCTTTTGCTTTTCCATTGAAGAAATACATTGTATTGATGTTTGTTTTGGCGATTGTTTACCTGAGACACGACCGATATATGGATGAAAAAAATCATCAATCAATCGCTGAGATTAATGGTGTAAAAACTGAAGAAGTGATGCAAGATGTGAGCAAAATGTACAATGGAGAAATATTGGTGTATGTAAAAAATCCGGTAGTGCCATACAGAGCTAATCACAATCCGATGATTTGCTGGCAGGGCAGTGGTTACGAATTTAACCATGTTTTTGAAGAAGAAATTGATGCTGCTAATAAAGTAAATATGGCCGAATTGAAAAAGGGCAATGATGTACTTTATACAGCTTGGTGGTTCGAAAGTTCTCAGAGCCAAACTTCTAGCCAGTGGGATTGGAGAATGAAATCTTTAAAGCAAAATGAAAAGTTTTATCTGATTAATGTAACAAGTGAAAACAAAACTATTTTATTAAAAAACTTGAGGGAGTTAATAGCACAAAAGATTATTAGAAATAGTGTTTCTAAAAAAGCACCTCAGGTGGCGGATAATTATTAAAAAATGACAAATAATATTAAAAAATCATAAAAATGGGATAGATACTATTGAGTGAAGCAGATTTATCTACTGTATAATCTATTTTTAGACATATCACATAGATAATTAAGCTTCCACAAAATTTTACTCCGAATGAAAAATTTGATTTTTATACTACTTATCTGTTCAGCAAATCTTGTTTGTGCTCAAATTCCAAATACTATTTCAAACGAAGAAAAAATATACGGACTTTCTAAATTCTGGCAAGAGGTCAATTACAATTTTGTTTATCTATCTAAAGTAGATAAGCAAGCTTGGGACAGTTTGTATCTGGCATCAATTAAAGAGGTACAAACCACCAAAAACGATTATGAGTATTATCGAAAGCTCCAAAAATTCAGTGCCTTTTTAAAAGATGGACACACTAATATTATTTTACCAAAAAGCATATACGACAATATTTTTAATGCAAGTTTTGGTGATTACAAATTCAAAATCACAAATATTGAAGGGAAGGCAATTATTACTGGAATTAACGATAGCAAGAAGAATAAAATAGCTATTGGTTCTGAAATTACGAAGGTGAATGGAATACCTACTTCACAATATATTGAGACCTACGTAAAGCCTTATATTGCTACATCAACGCCTCATCTCCTTGAAGATTTATCTATCCAATATATGCTTGAGGGATATTTGGGTACTGCCTATACTTTAGAAGTAAAATCACCAGATGGAAAAACTAAAAATTTAGAACTCACACTTGGTGAAACTAAGGAGGAAAAAATGTATCCGGCTGAAGAAAAACGTGAGTTATTGGAGTTTAAATGGCTTGATGAAAAAGTGGCTTATTTAGCATTTAATTCTTTTAGCGATTGGGATATAATGGATAGGTTTGATGAAATTCAGCCAGAGCTTACAAAAGCAGAAAAGTTGATTATAGACTTAAGATACAATGGTGGAGGCGATTCACGTGTGGCGAGAGAGTTGTTTAAATACCTAACAAAAGACACTAAAATGTATGGTGCAAAATCTCAAAGTAGGTTACATATTCCATCTTATAAAGCATGGGGAAAATATGTAAATGCATCAGATACTTTAAAAAATGAAAGGATGAAGCAAAGTTATTTGACTTATCAAGATGCCTATTTTTACACATTCCCCTATGAGGCATATGAAACCAGTAACTTAGATATTACAAGAATTGAAGTGCCAACAGTTTTACTCATCGGGCATATGACTGGCTCTGCGGCAGAAGACTTTTTGATTTATGCCGATAATCAAGAGAATATGACAAAGATTGGAGAAGCTACTTACGGAAGCACTGGGCAGCCTTATGTTTTTGATTTACCCGGAGGTGCATTTGCCAGAGTTTGTACTAAAAAAGATACTTACGCTAATGGTAAAGAATTTGTTGGTTACGGCATCCAACCAGATATAGAAGTTAAAAAAACTTTGGCAGATTTCATGGAAAACATAGACCCCGCATTACAAAAAGCAATAGCGTTTTTGAGTAATAGTAATTAGGTAAAGTTATAACAATTTATAATAGAATTACAATTTTGCTGCTCAGAGTTTATGTTTACCGACTCAAGTAAATTTAATGTTAGTTTATGTATTCTGTATTAATTATTACCACAATAATTGGCTTGTTTAGCGCTATTTCTGCCATTATTAAAGATAGAAAAAGACGAAAAAGCGTGAAGCAGAGCATAATAGAATTTGAAAAAGATCATCCCCCAAAACTGTAGATAAATTTGTATTCAAGGTTATAGATCAATTTGTGTTAAGACAAACAGTTGAACTTTAGCAAATAAAATTGCTCTAAGAAAATAAGAGAAAGCCAAATTAACACAGGCTAAAAATTAATAGAATAAAATAGCCTTTAGGATTTAAAGGAGTCAAATTTTTTTATAATAACTAAACAAGCATCATGAGAAAGGTTTTATGCATCTTGCTCTTAAGCACGATAACTTTAAATATATATTCACAAAGTCTTGACTTAAATGAAGATTTGATTGAGTTAGGGAAATATTATCGAAATTACATGTTTCGAAATAATCCGTCTCCTGAAACTTTCGAGAAATTAAATAATTTGCGAGTCGATGAATTAAACCCAACAATTGAATTTATTAAACAAACTGTTATTTCTCACAATGATCTTACGGATGAGAAATATTTGAAATTACCTAATGCAAAAACATTAAAGTACATCTACATCGTTCGTGAGATTAATCTAAATATTAGAGAAGAAAATCCTGTAGACAACCAAGAACTAATAGCAAATATCTTGGGGTCTGATGTAAATTATAATTCTTTAATTGATAATTATTACGATATGCTATTTAGCGGTATAGGTAATAAAAATCAACCTTTTGATTTATCGGATATAAATTTTGAAATAGATAAATACAATCTTAGTAATGATACTGAAAAAGGAATATTTTTTCTAAAAGCTATGAGTCTCTGTGGAATGACAATTTGGGGTTATATGAATATTGCTAAGCCTCCTAACTATAAAGCTGCTTTAGAAATGATTAGTAAGTTCCCGAAATTTAATAGTCAACCTTATTATCAATACCTTGATCTAAACTTCCCTGACTTTGAGATCAAAATTCTTCGCGATGAGGAAGAAATGAGCTATAAATCGTATTATATAGATAAATATTTAAATACTTTGATTTACCATTATATCTGTTTGAATGATAAAAAGAAATATAATGAACAGAAAATGGATTTGGTTCTCGGCTCTATACTTAAAGAAAAACAATATTATAAGTATTCTAAAAACTATAGATCAGTATTAGAGAAAATGTTTAGGTCTACCGAATATTAGATTAATACTATTTAATAAGTATTATTCAACTTTAAGTTGGTAGTAAGTATAAATTAAGAATTTTTAAATTTTGATAAGTAAGTTAGATAGTTTTGGGTATTCTGCTTTTGTGCTCTCAAGCACAAAGAAGAAAACCTAACAGTTTAAAGTATTTATTTCCCATTATCAGCTCTAACAATCAACTAAGCTTTTTTTTGTTATTTTTGATGTTTATGCTTCACTAATTGTAAAGCTCATTCAAGTATCAAATGGTAATTAGAAATCGCAATTAATATGAGATCTAAATTGGCAAAGACTCTTAAGTTTATCTTCTCAATCTTTATAAGTTTCTTTGTTGTTAGCAAGGCTTTTAGTCAACTGCAAAGCGATACCACTACCAACTCTTACAAAAAACTATCTAAATTCTCAGTAGCTTCCATCGACTACACCGCTTACAGTAAATCAGATTTTGAAAGGAATAATATCAATGGAGAAGTGAGAATGATGGAGTATAGAGCACAATTTCAATTTGCCTTTAAGCTCAAAGAAAAGAAGACTTATTTGCTCAATAAATTCGATTATACAAGGTTCGATGCTTTCTCGAATAACGAGCAATCTACTAAGTTTTCAGAAACATATCACTCTTACTCCTTTAGTGTAGGTTTAATACAAGTACTTAAAAACAGATGGAAAGTTATAGGCATATTATCACCAACACTTGCTTCAGATTTTAACAGCAGCACCAGTATTAAAGATTTCATTTTACAATCTTCTGTAATAGCATCAAAAAGAGCGAACGAAAACTTTGAGTATGGAATTGGGCTTGCACATAGCACACGTTTTGGTCGTAGTTTAACTATTCCTTTAGTAACTTATACCTTTATAAAAGGCAATTGGGAGCATGTCGGGGTAATTCCGGCCTATGTTTCTTCTTATTACAATTTTAAAAATTTTGCTGCCGGAATGAGGCTATCCGCTTTTGGTAATGTGTATAATTCTAATCGTAACTTTATCTCCAATTTAGATTTAGATAAGTTAGGCTATTCCAGAATCAACATTGGGCCAGACATAAAATTTTGCTTATATAAAGCATTATATGCTAATTTAAATATGGGTGTTACAGTGAGAAACCGATTAGAGTCTACAAACAGCCAAGGTGAATTGGAGATGAATTTATCTGCCAAAATGAAATACTTTATGAATATTGGCTTGAAAATTCTCATGTAATTAAGTCTGAGTTAGCTAATGATTGTAGAAGAAATAATAAAAACAATTAATGAGGTTTATGCTCCTTTATCTTCTGAATGTCAGGTAGAGTTAATGAGCCATGTAAAACTGCTAGAAGTAAAGAAAAATACAGTTTTGGTAAAAGAAGGTCAGTATTCCGATAAATTGTTTTTTATAGTAAAAGGATGTGCTAGAGCTTACTATTTAAATAATGGCAAAGATGTAACAGAGTGGTTTGCTTTTGAAAATGATTTTATTTGTGCCATTCAAAGCTTTTTTCAGCTTATACCAAGCCCACATTATATCGAAGTTTTAGATGATACTTTACTGATGGAAATGTCTAGGGAAAGCATTAACAGTTTGTCTAATAATTACCACGAGTTTGAGCGATTGGCTAAAATTATTGTAACTAAAACAATGCTTCAGTTGCAAGAGCGAATTATAGATATGCAGTTTAAATCTGCTAAGCAGAAATACGAAAAGATAAATGCCCTCCGCCCAGATATTACCCAAAGAGTGCCTTTAACACACATAGCTTCTTACCTCGGTATTACTCTAGAAACCTTAAGTAGAATTAGAAAACCGAATTTGATATAGATCAAATGATATGTATTTCCTTTGATTGATCTTTGATAAAAAAACGATATGAAGCGAATACATCATATGGGTGGCTTAGCCATTGTTATTTTTATAACCTTCCATTTGATCAATCATCTTGCTGGTGTTTTTGGTGCAGAAAGTCACCTCGCAGTTATGGAAAAACTACGGGTAGTTTATAGAAATCCATTTATAGAAACCATCTTATTCATTGCTGTAGCTGTACAAATATTTTCAGGTATTAGATTATCCATTACGAAATGGAAATCTGCAAATCTGTTTTTTGAGAAGTTACAAATCTGGTCAGGGCTTTATATAGCAGTGTTTTTTCTAATCCATCTTAGTGCTGTACTTACTGGCAGGTATATACTTCAGCTAGATACAAATTTTTATTTTGGTGTAGCAGGATTAAATACATTTCCCCACAATCTATTTTTTATACCATACTACGCATTAGCTATACTTTCATTTTTTGCACATGTTGCTGCTATTCATACTAAAAAAATGGAGAAAGTAGTGTTTGGAATCTCTGTAAATACACAGTCTAATTTAATTCTCCTAGTCGGATTTATCATCACAGTCATTATTTTCTATGGATTAACAAACGGGTTTACAGGAGTAGAAATCCCCACTGAATATGGCGTTTTAGTTGGAAAATAAAGAGATCTTTAAATGATGACTTCTAACTAAATTCGCGTATATCTCTTTAAGTATATCATCTGAGTATTTTGTAAATGATAATCGTGTCAATTTAATTTTAAAAGTAATATTTAAAGAAGATGAAATCATTAATATTAATAACAACACTTGTTTGGTCGACAAATCTTTTTGCGCAGAACTTAGATAGTTTAGGACTAAACGATTCTCCTTATCTAAATAAAGATGAAGTAAAACTCTTGAACTCGCTTTTAGAAAA
>PBYL01000110.1 GCA_002729595.1 Thalassovita sp.
AGTGAAGAAGCTTAGATGTAAACTTCTTTTTAATATAATATTGAAATGTTGCTGTATTCAAGGTTTAATATTATTTCATTTAGTTAAAATGGTTTTTAATTACTCACATAGCATTAGCTATTTGTAAGAAATTTAATGTTGAATTTTATTATAGTAAATGCTGTAAAAAGGACAATTATAATCTGAAATATGACAGATCAAATATTAAAAAAATTATATGGATGTCAGATTAGTTTCTTTGCTGAAAATAATTAAAAGATTAAATATTGACAATAATTTTATCAATTATTCACACTTGTAATTTTTATACTGTTCTGAAAATTATTTCAGCAAGTTATAATCTATAACTTGCTGAAATTCAGTACAAACATAAAGTTTGAATAGCTTTATTGATCGAATTGTTAGTATAGAAATGCTTTAAAACAAACTGGAATTGATAAAAAGCTGTTTTTTGAAAGGCTTATATTACTTGAGATGCTAAAAAGAAGATACTTACTATTATTATTACTTTTAAGTAGTTGTGAGGAGATTGTTAATCCAGATTTAATAACTGCTGATCCCGTAGTGGTGATTGATGCAATCGTTAGTAACACAGAAAGTAAGAACTATGTTATACTTAGCAAAACTTCTGCTTTTAATGCACAAGGTTCTACTCCCAAAATTAGTGGCGCAAATGTCACTTTAACGTATTCAAATGAAACTGTCAATTACACAGAGTCGGATAGCGGTAAGTACATTCCAAATCAAGATATAAGCACCAGCTTATTAAGCGGGCAGTACCGCTTAGAGATGGAAGTTGAAAATAATTTGTATGCTGCTGAAGGTATTTTACCGACCTTTATCTTATTAGATTCAATTACAGTGAGTAGGAGAGAAGAAGACCCTTCTTTTGACGATGGATATTACCCTATTATCCATTTTACAGACCCACCCAACGAAATCAATTATTACATGTGGGAAATCTATCTCAATAGTGAATTTATTAGCAGTGATGATATTATCTTAAATGACGACGAAGCTTTTGAGGGTAGAAGTGTAGCTTACGAGCTTCCCTTCTCTATTGCTTTGGAAGATGTTAATGTAGGTGATACATTAAAGGTATATAATTATTCAATATCCTCCGATGCCTATGATTATTACAACGGCTTATTGCTTTTGGTTGGCTCTGGTAGTCCAGCTCAAGCGATACCAGATAATCCTGTTTCTAATATTGAAGGTGGCGGATTAGGATTTTTTAATGTTTGTCAGATAGATTCAACCTTTGTGCTTATTGAAGATTAAGAAAGCTTTTTCTTAAAATAAAGCCTCGCTAATCTAAATATTCCTTTAAGTGAAATTTGTACAATTAAAGGCTTTATAAATATTCTAAAAGCGAAAGTTAATGCAAGTATAACCGCACTGTAAAGGGCAGCTAAAGAGGTTAGGCTATCAATAAAATCTATGAATGGGTAAAGGTTAGTGCCTATCAAACCGGCATCTATTATTCTACTTATTGCTAATTGACTTTCAGAAGCCCTCTGCATAAAGAATTCAATATTACCCAAATGGTTTTTATACTCTTCTTTAAACGTCTCTAACCATTTCTTTTGTGATTGGTGTAGCTGAATGTCTGGAATGTAATTAATAATATCGGCATCAGGTTGAATAAGGGTTCTAAACTGATACGCAACTCCCTCAAACTCAAATTCGGTTCTAATTTCATAAAAACCTTCTCTAAGCATGCTTTTTAAAAATCTGTAAACTCTAAAAGGCGCAATAAAAGCCCTGTAAAGCTCGGTAGGAAACTGAACTATTTTAGTGAAAAGCTCTTTGATAAATTCAATTACCTTTTCCTTCATAAAGATTAACTTTTCTTCTCAAAAATCTTTCTGAAAGCAGTTCCAGCGAGTTGAGAAACTGTTTTAAATAGCATGTTCCAAATTCTGGCTCCAGATTCTGTAGCGTCGTTATGCAAGTTGAGCACAATGGCTTTTAGTTCTGGGCTGAGGTTTACAAACTGATTGGTTAGGTAATTGGTAATATCACCATCGATTTGCACTACAGTTTGCATCAAAATTCTTTGCGTACCAATTTCCCAAGTCTTTCTAATGAGTGTAACCTGATCTGGAGTAAGATCTAAGTCATCCACTTTATTGATGGTAGAAAGGTCAATATCATTGTTCCACTCAATCATTTTAGGATCATCTAGTGGAGGGTAATGCCCTGTAGTTTCATCTAAAAGAGAAGGATCTGGCCAAACATCTTCGCCAACATTATAATCTTTCCTCCTCATTTTAAACATACCAATCAGGTTTGAGCTATGCTTTACAAGACGAATTAAAAGTTTAGAGCGCTCTTCGTATTCTTGCATACGATCAAAATTTTTGCTCTTCTCTGCTAATTTGGCGTAATACTCAGAACCTGCTTCAGCAATATTATATATTTCTTTAAAAGAATATTCACCTCCGTATAACCACTGGAAAAGCACAGGAAATCTGCCAGACTCAACTTTCTGATAATATTCACGGTTTTCGGCAGGTTTTTCCAAAAGTGCCAAACCATAATCTACGAGTAATTCCCTGTAACCTCTGGCAATTTCTAACAAGGCTACTCTTTTAGTAGCCGGCATTTTACTGGAAGTAGTTTGTTCCTTTACAATTGTATTAACTTCCAGCGTAAGCAGATCAGCTGCCAGATTTTTTAGATAGTCTCTCATTTGAGGGATTCGGGTAATTGATAGGTATCAATGTATGATTCTAAAAACTGCTTTTGGTAGTTAAAATATTAAAAAATAGCAGGGCGAATCATACATTAAGGTTTCAGTTCTAAAATTAAAAAATCAAATTTCTGCATCCTCATCGTCGATGTTTTCTTCGTTGAGGTTAACGCTTTTGGTTTTTTTGTAAAGCTCGTATAAAGAAACAATTGCTTTTACATTATTGTCGATTATCTCGTGTCCACGCTCTTCTTTTCTTGCGTGAAAATCTCTTAACCAGGCATATTTATCTGTTACTAACTCACTACTAATATTAGTAACCATATCTCCCTGAATCAGATTAATTCTAGTTTGAAGTATTTGAAACTCTCCATCCTTTTTAACCTGTATATTTTCATCCTGATCTACCTGATAATCACCCACGATAGTTTTGATTTCTAAAGTAGCCAGTTTACTTATATTGGTTTCGATATTTCTTACAAAATCGTAAAAACGGTTGCTTTTTTCTGTTTCAGGCATTTTGATAGAATTTTGTGTTTATTCTTCCAATTTCAAGTTTTGTACTCAAAATTGCAATAAAAAAAGGAATATTATTCGGAATATTAAAGATTTCGTAGTTGTTTTTTTTTGTAATTACATTAAATAACTAACTAAGAAAAATATTTTATTTTCAGCTTAGACTTACATACGCTCATCCAATCTGCTTTTTTTAACGAAAATTTCTGTAAAAATTCCCTTACAAACTTACAATTACAATAATTGATGATGATTTAGCCGTAATGATTCCCCTAAGTGCTCGTTGAATTGAAGTGATTTTTTTATAAAACTCTGATGTTCAGGCGGCTTTTTTGTCTATGAAAAAACTTTTACTTGCCTCACTCATTAGTTTGTGTACAGGTTTTAAGGTATATGCACAATCAGAAGCAAACCTCTGGTATTTTGGTAAACATGCAGGAATTAAATTCACTGCAGATAGCTTGCATATACTTAATGAAAGTGCATTAAATACAGAAGAAGGATGTGCTTCTATTAGCGATAAAGATGGAAACCTTTTATTCTATACAAATGGTGTTTCTGTTTGGAACCGAGAACATAAAGTAATGCCAAACGGGAATGCTTTAATGGGGCATCCATCATCAACACAGTCTGGAGTAATTATTCCTAAACCGGGAGGCAATAATACCATCTATTATGTTTTTACAATTGCACAGCAAGGTAGAGAAAATGGCTTTAGATATTCTATAGTAGATATGGCACTTTCGGGTGGTTTGGGTGATGTAACTATCAAAAACTATCTACTTTCTACACCAGTTACTGAAAAAATCACAGCCGTAAAACACAGAGATAATCAATCTATTTGGGTACTATCTCACGAATGGCAAAACGATAGATTCGTTGCTTATAAAATTGATAAAGAAGGAGTAGCTAAAACTCCGGTCGAAAGTGTTATTGGTTCGATTCATACAGGTAGTACTACCAATACGCAAGGTTATATGAAAGCCTCTCCCGATGGAACTCAGATTGCCCTTGCATTAGAAAATGAGCACCTTACAGAAATTTTCGATTTCGATAATGAAACAGGTAAACTTAGTAATTGCATTAAGTTAAGGTTGAAGAAAGATTCTTATAACTACGGTATCGAGTTTTCATCTGATGGTTCGCTTTTATATGTTTCTGCTGCGGGAACTGGTGAAGTTTACCAATATAATTTGCAAGCTGGCTCCGAAGAGAAAATAATGGCTTCTGCAGTAAAAGTGGGCAATACGCCAGACAAAACTTGGATTGGCGCTCTTCAAATAGCTCCAGATGGTAAAATCTATTTTCCGATTTATAACAAGCATTACTTAGGAGCTATCGAATTTCCAGATAGTGTTGGTTTAGCCTGTAATTATCAAAATGATGCAGTATTTCTAGAAAAGGGAGTTGCTCAACTTGGCTTGCCTACATTTACTCAAAGTTTGTTTAAAAAAGAGATTAACTCCGAGTTAAAGTATTTCGAATCTGTAGCAGATGTAGAAGAAAATCAAACTTTGATATTGAAAAATGTTCTATTCGACACAGGCAATGCTAATTTAAAGTCGGAGTCATTCGAAGAATTGGAAAAGATCGTGACTTTGCTTAAAAAGAACCCACAATATAAAATGGTAATTGCAGGCCATACAGATAACATCGGAAACAAATCTTTTAATATTAGCTTATCTGAGCGTAGAGCCAGAAGTGTAAAAAACTATTTGGTTAGAAATCATATAGAAACTACCAGATTAGCAACTGAAGGTTTTGGAAGTTCTTTACCTGTAAGAAGTAACGATACCGAAGAGGGGAGAAGCAAAAACAGGCGAGTAACTTTTAAAGTTGTAAGAGATTTAGATTAGAAAGTCTATTTTAAAAATGTCTTAATCAGCTCTATGTATCTGTTTTTGTATCCGGGGTGCAAAATCATTCCAGCATGTTCAACTCCATCGAATAATTCCAATTGAATATCTGGTATTTCTTGTAACTCTGCTAAAAGCACATCTGTTGGAGTTGTTTCATCTCCAATGTTTTGCAGTATTATTATAGGATAATCGGTCTTCTTAAGTAAAAAACTCAACCTCATATAATCCATATATCCTTCTACATTTCTGTTAAAGAGAAATAGCGCACTGGCAACCAATGGATAAGAAATATCTTTATTATTTCTGGTAATATAAGATTGTACATTGCTAATGGGAGAGTCCAGAATTAAGCCTTCAACATGGATATCCATCGAATTGAGATGCTTAGCCATATCTGATCTTCTCATTGAAATAGCAGCAGCAGTAGCGCCCATACCTGTGCCAAAAAACACGAAATTGCTAATGCCAAACTGCGATTTTACAACTGTGGCACCTGTAACAATATCTTCTGCGAATTTGTAACCTAAAAAGGTTTTTGCATCTTCGGAAACTCCTGAATTTCTTAAATCGGGAAGTAAAACGCTGTATTCATCAAGAATTCCAGCTTTCTTAAATGCTTCCAAATACTTCATCCCCTCTAACCTGTTTGAGTGTCTATCGTGGCAGAAAATAATACACTGATTAGATGAGCTATTCTTAGCAGGAATAAACCATGCGTTTAATTGAGTGCCATCAAACGATTCGAATTGAATAGTTTTAACAGCTAAGCCAAGTTTTTCTGGAGAAGTAATCTCTCCAATACCTAATTCAGTTTTTATCTTTTTGTCTTGTAGGGCAGCATCAATGGTTAGTTTCGGAAAGAAAACGGTTTTATAGAAAGTGTCTAATGAGAATAAAAAGAATGTTCCTACTAATAGTATTGCTAGAAAGAGGGTAAGGCTTATTAATATCTTGTTCTTCATAGAATATATTCTACGCGATAACTTAATTACTTATAATAAAGTCCGGATTATTTCAGTTTGGCAATTTTATATTTTTTGTTTACTTAAACAAATGCAATCAAATTTTAAAATTTTATGATTAATCAATTATTTTTTAAAAAGTAACTAATTATTAAGAAATATTTAGTTTTATATGTGTAAAAAGATGGTAAAGAAGTAATATTTTCCAATTTTAATCTTATTTACCGCAATATTAGTACTTATTATTTTCTGATTGATTGTAAGTGTAATAGGAAATTTTTTATCGACTGGTATGGGCTTATCGGTTTTTGTATTGTAAATGAAAAAGTCTCGATTTTCATTTTTAACAGTAAGAGGTAAAACTTGATCGATTGTAGAGCCAATTACATTAATTCTTTCTTGATTAAAGAATTTTTCTGCTGATACATTAAAAAATTCAATAAAACCTAACTGATTAAACGTGATTACAGCATCAATGCAACTTTCTAAAATTGAAACATTTTTCATTTTCTCGTTTTCAATTTCATCCATTTGCATTTTCATTTCTGCTCTGGCTTCTTGTAGTTTTTTGCTGAGTGTTTCTTGAAAAGATTCTAGTTCTTTGGTGTAATCTTCTAGCTGCTGTGCTTGAATTTGTGCTGCAATCTCTAATTCTTTTTCATGTGTGATATCTTGTGCAATTTTAAGCACTTTAATGGGTTCGCCAGTAAGATCATGTACCACATTGAAACTACCTCTAAACCAAATCCATTTGCCAGCACTGGATTTTTGCTTAAAGTCACACTCAATAAATTTTTCTTGTAGTAATGTTTTCCAAAACGTATTGAAAGAGCTCTGCTCAGTATTGTTGATATTAAAACTATATTCCAAAGGAATTTCCGAAATATTCTGGAAAGTGAATTCCATTATTTCCAGATACTTTTTGTTAGTACTTATGGGTATTCCAGCAAGGTCAAATTCGACAATAATATTACTATTGCCAATCGCTTTCATTTTATAAGATTGGTCAAGTGCTTCTCTTTTAATCTTAGTGATATTAGCTTGTATAGATATAAACTTATCAAGCTGTCCCATTTTGTTAAAAACAGGGTTAATAGCAATAGAAACCCAATAACTCTTTCCCTCTTTATTGTAGTTTAATATTTCGTTGTAAGAAGATTCTTGTCTGCGAATACTCTTTCTTATACTGTCAATTGTAACTTGGTTTGTATCTGGCCCTTGCAAAACACTTCCTGGCTTTTTGCCTACTACTTCTTTAAGCGTATAGCCAGTTAATCTTTCAAAACCTTTATTGGCATACTCAATTCTGCCATATTTATCGGTTATAATCACAGAATTATCAGTATTATCCGCAACAAGTGATAGCCTATAAGCTTCAATCTCTGCATGTTTTTTTGCAGTAATATCTTGAGAGAACTGTAAAACCTTGTAAGGTTTACCTTGTTTATCGGTAATTGGTGTGTAAGTAGAGTTGAGCCAAACAGATTGATCGTTTTTGGTTTTCCATTCGAAATCACCAGATCTAGATTTACCAATGTTTAAATCTCTCCAAAAGCGTTCGTCTTTTCCATTTATAATAAAAAAGTGATCGGTTTTACCTTTTAGGTCTCTAATGTTATAGCCAAGTATCTTGAGAAGATTTTTATTCACTTTCTCAATGGTGCCATCCATATTATATTCAACAGTAGCTAATGTATTATTGATCGATACAAACAAGCCACTTAGTTCTGCTTCTTTTTGTTGAATTTTATCTTGAGTCGCTTGTAGCTCCATCATATTATTTCGCATCAACTCTTCTTGAAATGACATTTGCTCTGTAAGCTCCAAAGACTCTTTTAAAAGCTTATGAGTATTATTATTAGCATTAAGAGTATGCACCGCCGAAGCTACGTTTTCAGCGAGTTTTTCAACAAACTCAATTTCATGCTTTTCAACTTTTTGGAAAAATGCGAGCTCGATAATGCCTTCAATTACATCGTTAAATTTGAGAGGAACCATCAAAATACTTCTTGGTTTTGCAGCACCCATTCCCGAACTGATATTGATGTAATCTTCCGGAATTTCTGTGATGTATTTAGATTCACCTTCGGTAGCGACCTGCCCCAATAAACCTTCGCCAAGTTTAACTCGCTTATTTAAATGTTTCTTTTTGTTCCAAGCATATACCGCTTTTAATTCCATGTAAGGTATTTCATCTTCTCCTTCATTAAGAATAAAAATAGCACCTTGATTCGCATGTAGAAACTCAGCGAGTTGTATAATGATCTTTTCAGAAAGTACTTCTAGGTTGTTGTTCCACTTTTGTAAAAGCTCAGAAAAGCTAGCTAAGCCAGTGTTTAACCAATTACGTTTTCTGTCATTTTCAAAGAAAGTCTGTATCTTATCTTTCATTTCGATAAGCGACTTACCGATGGAATCATTTTCTCCTTGTAGATTGTAATTGATATCAAAATCTCCCTCACCCAGTTTTCTGGCTATTTCTCTAATTTCTAATTGTCTGGCAATGGTTTGGTTTAAGGCTTTGCCAATGCTTCCTAATTCGTCTTTAGAGTTAAAAGTAGTTTTATGAGAAAGATCACCCGCTGCAATATTTTCAGCAATAGTTGCAATTTTTTTAAGTGGTTTTTGAAATGATAAGTAGATTAATACAATGCCGCTTATTCCTGAGATTGAAAGGAGTATAAATACGAGGTAATTAGTGTATTTTATTTCTTTATTTAATCTGAGGTTTTTGGTTTGTAAACTGCCGTTTATAAGCTTAAAATCAGTTTTAATTCTATCTGCAAGAAGTGTGATTTCTTTTAATTCTTGTTGCTGGAAGCCTTTTGAATCGCTAATAATATTAAGAATGTGTTTTACAGTGAAACTCCAATTATGATCTATTTCTTTAATTAGGTTTTCTTCGATTAAAGCGATTTCTACAGAGTTTCTCAATGCTATCATGTTTTGTTGAAGAGATAGCATATCTTCTTTTACTTTTTCTGCCGTATAGCTGCTTTTATTAAAAATAAAGTTTTCAGTACCTCTATTTATAAGTTCACAAAGAAGCTGCTGCTCTTGCACAAGCAGATAAAGGTGTTCTGTTTTTTGAAGTTGGTTAAGCTTAATGCGATACGTGAAAAAACTGGCAATGCTCAACAGAATAAAAAACAAGAATAAAAAATATAATCGTGCTGATAACTTCATTAAAAAATACTTTTCCAGTACACTGTTGCTATCTATTAACTCATAATTGTGATTTTTCTTACTATTTATTAGGTCTTAGTAATGAAATTTTTTGCATTGTTATAGAAAAACTAGAGAAATGGATTTTTTTAATGTATAAAGTGTTATTGTAGCTGTAAATAACTGGTTTTCTGAAAGTTTTATTAAACCCCAAATAATCTTTAAAATTCCCCATTTAACATCTTTTACTCTTTTTTAACAAGACTTTAACAGTTAAAAGCAGTACAGAAACTTACTTTTACGCTTGTTATAAGTAAAGCTGAATTTTGAATAGTTTCCACATGAGAGTTTGTGAAAAAAAATCATTTAAAACCAAAGCAACCTTTACAACTTAACTGCATTTATCATATTGAGAACAATTACAAAACAATACCCTGATTTGAAAGACGAACAGCTAATAGAACGCTGTAAGAGAGGCGATAGCCAAGCACAACACGTGCTGTATAATCGCTATGCTGACAGGTTATTTCGGTTATGTTTCAGGTATGTAAAAAATGAGCTTGATGCAGAAGATGTACTAGTTAAAGGTTTTATGAAAGTATTCAGCAAGATTGATTTGTTTGAATACAGAGGCAAAGGCAGTCTTGAAGGTTGGATGAAGCGAGTGATGATAAATGAGTGTTTGATGCTTTTAAGAAAACAAAATAATTTTAACCTGGTACACGATTCTGAAGCTCGTTTAGTTGAAACTGAAGCAAGAGCCGATTCACAACTGGCAGCAGAAGATATCTATGCGTTAGTTTTACAACTTCCCACAGGTTATCGAACAGTTTTTAACTTATATGCAATCGAAGGTTACAGCCACAAAGAAATAGCCGATCAATTAGGCATTAGTGAAAATACTTCAAAATCGCAGCTTAGTAAAGCAAGAGCTGCTCTAAGAACTTTATTGGCAAAAAACGGAATTTACGATGAAAGATGAACAATTAGATCAGTTCTTTAGGTCTGCTATCGAAAATATGGATGGTTTGCCACCCCAAGTAAATTATTGGGACAAAGAATACAGCTTTGGTAAAATTCAGGAGGGCTTAAACGGAATTGATTCTCACAGGTCTAGAAGTTTCTTCGATTTGGCAGCAGCTGCAGTTGTTTCAGTAGTAGCTTTGGCTTATGGTGTATCATTTTTTGTAAGCAGTCATTCAAGTCCTGTAAACCAGCAAAACTCTTCTAAAGAAGCTATAGTAAATGCTCAACCACTAGCATTACAGGATATAAATAAAAACTCAGGAATTATAGATTTCTCAAATATAGAAACAGCTATAGATGAGCCAGTGGCAGATGTTTTTGCATCTCTAAAGCCATTCTCGCTTTCTACTATAAATAATGAGCATAATCTAGGCCTATTCCAACATGAAAATGATGTAGAAACAACTGCTTTAAATAGTGTTTCTGAACAAGAATTTGGCTTTTCATTTATCACTCCTTTTAGCAAATCTAATAGCTTTACAAGCTCTAAGAGAAGTAAAATGCTATCTTTTGAATTGCCAATAGGAATTAGTTTAAGTGGAGTAGGAGTAGCACCAGTTATTGCAGCTCAAGCTACTTTAAACTTGCCTAAATCTGGCAGACACCAAAAGCAAATTTCAGCAGCTATTGCAGCTTATAATACATTTCAACAGAGCGAAGGTTCTAAAACTACAATTAGCCCAGTGCTTTTTGCAGAGAGTAGCTTTGGTGTAGTAAATAATCCAGATGGATTTGTGTCGGGGCATGCAGTAGGAGCAGGATATCAGTTAAACGATTCTGATGTGTACGAAGGCAAAGCAGTTAAATTTAACTATACCATCTCTGTAAAGAAAAGATTAAAAGTTTCGGCAGAAGCGATCGTTTCAGAGGGTTTTGGAAAAGTACATCCAGGTTTTAAAGTAACCTTTATATAAACAGGAAAGATATTGAAGTAACTTCTGATTCTGTAAATTTTCGTTTTAATAGAAATTAAGAACTATCTAAAAAGATGGTTCTTTTTTTTATGCCTTTCGCATTAAATACTTAGGCCCAACACTTAGAGATTTAGAAAATCTAATCACCATTCCATTGAAATAGTGATTAATGAATATTCTAACCTAACAAATGCTTGAGCTTTTCTTATTTGCGTTTAGAATCTTATTGTTTAGGGAGAATATCAGAAAATTCCATAGGAGAAACAATTTTACCCAATAAGGTTTTAATGTTATCTCTACCATGCTTTTCAATTCTGATAATGTTTTGTCTGCTGTCGTCGTAGTATTCCCAAACGGTAACTTTTTTAGCTTGAGCCATAGCAGACATATTAAAAAATAAACCACTCTTCGTGCTTTCTCTGTAGAATGGAATGTCTTTGTATTTAATTACATTACTAGGTTTATTTCTTAAATTAATTTCAGCTTCTAGTCTGCTATCAATCGAGAATAAACTAATTACATCAAAATGAACCACAGTTAGTTGGCCACTTTCTCTTTTCGTATTAATTAAAATAGAGCTTGTATCATGTACAAGTTTAAAGCAACGATCACTACCAGATTTATCCCAGTCTATCTGCATTTCACTTACAACATCCCAAGTGTTAAACTGGTAATCGACCATAAAGCCTCTTTCTAAGTTTTCTACAGAAATATGAACTGGATCGTAAGCAGGTTTTATGTTTCTAGGTTTGGCATTTTGTAATGAATTTTCTGTCATTCTTGCCCTTCTCGAAACATAATCTACAGCATCTTGAGGTCTGGTATTTTGCTTAAATGCATATCTTCTGTAAATATTACCAAGAATTTTGTCGGCAATTTTATGGTTTACTTTTCTGATTGAAGAAGGCATTCTAAGTATATTAATTAACCAACCTATACCAAAGCCAAAACCAGTTAACCAAAATAAAATTTGTTTAACCCATTTGCCCTGATAAGCATAGGCCGCCCCAAATAAGAAATGAAAAATATAAGCTATCGCCAGATCTTTTTTTTCTTCATTATAAGTAAATAGAAATTCTTTTCTTGCAGGTTCAGGTAATTGTTGTATTTGAAATGAAACAGAAGAAGAAAGGTTGTTTCTGTAATCTGACAGTTGAAAATCGTTCATTTTGTCTCCTTGGAATTATATTGTCGCCAATCAGTATTTAGTAAGTATGAAGTTACTGTTTGAAATATTTATTAAGTAAGTATTTAAAAGAATTTCAGGATTCTTTAATGAACCCTGAAATATGGATAGAACGTCTTAAAATCCGATTAAAATTCCTAATAGCCCTAAAAACTTCTATTTTCTAGAAATTTATCTATTTGAGATATTTAGAATATCCAGTTTAAAATACTTGTGAAAATACTAATGAGGATACTAAATATTGCTGCCCACCAGAAATTCTTTATTTTAAGTCCAGATAATATTGCATCAATTATCATTAGTATGATTACATTAATTACGAAGTAAAATAGACCTAATGTGATAATTGTAATTGGTAATGTGAAAAACACCAAAATTGGTTTAATAGTTACGCTAGCAATAGCTAACAGAATAGCTGTTAAAATAGCATGTCCGAAGTTTTTAACAGTTACACCCTCTAGTAAATAAGCTGCAGCAAAAATAGCTACAGAACTCAATAGCAATTTAATGATCATGTTTTGTGTTTTTTAATTTCAATAAATCTACCTATTTATAAAAAATTTAAGCCTTATATATAATAATACTCATTTTTGCGTGATCAGTTTTTTTATTTTAACGATAAGTGAAAATTTAATGTGAGAAGCAATTTTTTTATGTAAGTGGTAATACAAGGTACTTTGGCTAACTATGCAGCAATCTGATCATAAATATGATTTTGAAGAAGATGAAATTCTGAACCAACTAAGAGAAGACAACCAACAAGTATTCGAACATCTCTTTAGGAAAAAGTATGAAGAACTGTATGCTTTCAGTGTAAAAATAACTCGGCAGCCAGAAGCTTCAGAAGAGCTTGTGCAAGATATTTTTGTTTATCTGTGGGAGAAGAGAAAAGAGTTGGAGGTTAAAACCAATCTTAAGTCATATTTGTATTCCGCAGTAAAAAATCGCTCGATAGATTACCTGCGCTCAAAGTATGTAAAAATGCAAAGCTCATTTATTGATGATGATAATCTAGCTCAAAGTAATTTAGTAATTGCAAGTAACGAGCTACAAGAAAAAGAACTTGCCGAAATCATAAAAAAAGGCATTGCTCTATTGCCCGAAAAATGCCGAATAATTTTTTTAATGAGTAGAGAAGGAGCTTTAAGTTATCAAGAAATTGCAGATCAGTTAGGGGTTTCTCATAAAACAGTAAAAGCACAAGTAGCCATTGCTTTACAAAAGATGAGAAGTTTTATAGAAGCGCATTGGGGTAAAATTATATCGCTCATTATCAGTTTGTTATAATTTATTTTGAAAAAAGTTGAAATTCTTTTAGGCCGGCTTAGTCTTTTTTTCGCCTTATCTATGGAAACCATAAAGAAGGAAAATAAAAAGAAATTTCAGGAGCGATGGGCAAGAGATTCGGCTGGCTACTGGCAAGACTGAATTTGCTAAATTGATTTCATTAAAACCCAGGCTCCTGTTTTTTTTAAGTAATTGAACATTAAAGATTAGAATAAAAATGCAACCAGAGATTTACGAACATATTGCTGAATATATCGCTTCTGAGGCTACAGGAAAAGTTCCAGAGCAAGTAAGACAGCATGTCGAAAACTGGTTGAAACAAAGCCCAGAAAATCAAAAGGAGTTTGAGTTACTAAAAAAATCTTGGGAGTTATCAGGTGAGTTGCCAGCTACAAAACCAGATGTAAATGCAGCATGGTTAAAGGTGAGCAATAGAATGAATGTTTCTCAGCAAACTGCAAAA